>DASURJ010000556.1:0-7348 GCA_036280115.1 Gemmatimonadaceae bacterium | reverse complement strand
GGGGGCGGGGGAGGAGGGGGGCCACGAGCAGCGTGGCAGAAAGCATCAACGGGATTCGCATAACGCCTCCTGTCAATCCGGTGCGACACTCAGCCGCTTCGACGAGCGGGCGGGATCACGAGTACCGAGCAGCGACCGTCTCGAATGATTTCCGTCGTGACGCTGCCGACCATCCACTGCTCGATCCGCTCGTGTCGCAGACTTCCGACGGCAATGAGGTCCGCTTCGCTTTCGGTGGCGAAGGCGAGGAGTTCCGTTGCGGGATCGCCGTACAGGGTTGTCGTGTCGACACGAACGTTAGGCGGCACCTCGAGCTCGCGAATCAACTGGGTGAACGCCGCGTCGGCGCCGAGTCGCCGTATGAGCGCTTCCCCCGTGGCCGCTGCGGAGGTGGTGTCGCCGTCCCAGCGGTTGACGTAGACGAGCCGAAGGAGTGCCGACCGCGGCGTCACCGGTCGGGCGAGCATGTCGAGCGCCGCTCGTGCGGCCTGGACGCTTGCCGGTCCGAAGTCGACGCCGACCACGGCTCTCCGCGGCAATCCTCGCAGGTCCGAGACGACCGCGAGTACGGGCGCGTGAGCGCGCCGCGCCACATGCAGTGTCGTCTCATCCCGAAGGACGCGGTCCAGCGTGCCGTGGTGGCGGAGTCCCATGACGATGAGCGCGGCACCGGTCGCATCGGCGTGGCGCAGAATCTCGGTGGCCGGCGTCCCGACTGCGATGTGAACGGGCCACTGATTCCGTTCTCCGAGCAGTTCGCCGAACTGCTCGCGTCGGGTGCGGGCCTCCGCCTCATACGGTGCGTCGCCGATGAGCTCGCGGGCGAGCGTGAAGGCGGATGGCAGCGGTGCCGGCAGTGCGGCGCCCGAGACGTCGAGCACCTGGATTGCGGAAACCGTGGTGCCGTACCGTCGCTCCAGGGCATGGGCGACGGCGGTCGGCGCAGCCGTATCGGGTCCCCCGGTCACGGCAACGAGCACCCGGCCGGTGCTCATCCGCGCGCCTAACGACTGGCCGGTCACGTGCAACTCGGGAATCGCACCGGGGGGTGCGGCCTCAGATGCCGGCACACCGAGCGGCTTCGAGTGTGTGGCGGGTGCTGACATGGGTGCCTCGCTGTCGGTGTGTACTGAACCCTGCCACGCACGGTGACGCAGGTCTGTCCGGCGAGACGGGAAAGTCCGTCAGCCGAAACCCTACGCCGACAGAACCCTACACTCCGAACGATCGGGTTCGCGGACATCCGACATGCCGTTGGGCGAATGACGGACACCTGAGCCGCGGCCACGGTGCACCATACAGGTACCGCGTGAAACCGGCGAGTTGGGCGAGCCGGGCCGTACGTGACGCTCGCGTCCCCGAGCCCCGCGCCTAACGTGTCAGGAGCCTCGTATGTCGACACGGACCGCTCGTGAACGTCGAGTCCCGCCGGCAGAACAGCCGCGTGACGGCGACGTCCCGCTGTCCCGGCGGCCGGAGATCGACCTCCTCCGCGTGGTCGCGATGCTGTGTGTGTTCGTGGTCCACGCGGCAGAGCCGTTCAACCCGTGGGACGAGTGGCACGTCCGAAGCCCCGAGCGCAGCAAATGGCTCGGCGAGCTCGTCCTCTTCCTCGCCCCGTGGGTCATGCCGCTGTTCATTCTGTTGGCTGGCATGAGCGCCTGGCACTCACTCGGCAAGCGCACGGCCCGCGCGTACCTGCACGAGCGCGTCACACGGCTCATCATCCCGCTCGCCGCCGGCATTCTCCTGCTGGTGCCGCCACAGGTGTACCTCGACCGGCGCCAGCGCGGGCTGTTCGAGGGCTCGTTCGTCGCCTTCTACCCGCGCTTCTTCGACGGAGTATACCCGAACGGCAACTTTGCCTGGCTTCATCTCTGGTTCCTCGGTATCCTCGCCGCGCTGGCGCTGGTCACGTTGCCACTGTTCCGGTGGCTGCGTGGCGCGGCGGGACGCCGAGCCATGGCCAGGATCGCCACCGTCTGTGCACGACCTGGCGGAATTCTCCTGCTCGCGCTCCCGATCATAGCCGTTCGCATGGCGCTCTGGGCCACGTTCCCTCACGCCCGCCCGATTGTCGCGGACTGGTCGAACCGAACGACGCTGCTCGCGGTGTTCGTGACGGGCTATCTGCTTGGCGGGGCGCCGCGGTTGATGGAGTCGGTCGATCGGCAGTGGAAGGGTGCCCTCGGCGTAGCGCTTGCTTTCTCGGCAGGCATGTTCGTCTGGGCCTGGCCGGGCAACGTGACCGAGCGCTTCGAGGTTCCGTTTACTGCTCGGTATGTCTCGTTCTGGAGCGCCTACACGGTTGGGGCGTGGGCATGGTCGGTGGCGCTGCTGGGCGCCGCACGCACCGTTCGACGCTCTCCGCGCCGGCTGCTGGACCTCGGCGGACGGGTGCTCAACCCGTTCTACATGCTGCATCAGACCGTCGTCGTGATGCTGGCGTTTCCCCTGGTGGCGCTCGGTGTCGGGCCGGGATTGACGTTCGCCGGGCTCTCCCTCGGCGCCTTCGCGACGACGATCGGCCTCTGCGCGCTGGCGGAGCGGACGCGCCTAACGCGATTCCTGTTCGGCATGCATGCCCGCGCGGTCCCGCTTCGGCGACGGTCGCGGCCGGGCGGGCCACGCGGATGGAGGCATGCGCATGACGTCGGCACACCCGCCTGAGCTCCGGGGTTCGGCCGTCTACGACCCCCGTGTCCGCACCGTCGGCAACGGCCCGCCGCTCGTGCTCGTGCCTGGCATGGACGGGACCGGCCGGCTCTTCTACCGCCAGGTCCCGCTTCTCGCGCGCGATTACCGCGTGACGACGTACGCGCTCCGCGACAGCGCTCCGTCCATGAGTGTCCTCGTCGAGGATCTCGCGAACGTCGTCCGCGCAGCGTCAGCGACCAACGAGCCCGCCATGATCCTCGGCGAATCGTTCGGCGGCACGCTCGCCATGAGCTTCGCGGTCGCGCACCCCGAGCTCGTCCGCGCGCTCGTCGTCGTCAACTCGTTCCCTCGCTTTCGCCCGCAATACCGGCTGCGGCTCGCCATCGCAGGGCTGAGCGTCATGCCGTGGAGCGCCATGGGGCTCGTGCGCCGCCTGACCGCGTTTCGCCTCCACTCACGTTACACCCACCGCGACGAGCTCCGGCGATTCCTGCGAGAGATCAAGGCGACGACGCAGGAGGGCTACGTCGGTCGCCTGCGCATCCTCCGGGGCTACGACGTGCGCCCGCATCTTGGCAGGATCGTCGCGCCTACGCTCTTCCTCGCCGCGGAACGGGACCATCTCGTCCCCGCCGTCGAGCAGGCGACGTACATGGCCGCGCAGGTGCCGCGCGCATCACTCCGCGTCCTGCGCGGTCACGGACACATCTGCATGATTGCCCCGAACCTCGATCTGGGCGACATCATTCGCGAGTGGCAGCCGGCCGCCAGCTGACGCTGTCCTCCTCAGCGGCGACTTCCGACCGGACGTGCCGGCCGAGGAACGCGAGGATTCGCCGCTCGTACTCCGCGCCTGCCACCCGGTACAGATCTCCGTGTCCCGCGCCTTCGACCGCCCAGAACTCCCTGGGCCCACGCAGGCGCTCGAACAGCGCCCGCGCCTCGTCGAGGCTGGTGTAGCGATCGTCCGTTCCCGACATCACGTACGCCGGCACGTGCAGCTCTGCGACGCGATCGATGGGTCGCAGCTCTTTCGCGGACACGCCGGACCGTGGGAGCCAGTGCCGGAGGTACAGCGGCGCGAGTGCCGACCCGAGCGGGCCCAGCCAGGTGCGCGCCCGACCGTACACGGCGTCGTCGATCGTAGCGTACACCGACTCGAGCACGAACGCGTCGGCGGCGAGCGGCGTCGGGCCGAGGAGCGATGCGGCGCCGCCCATGGAGGCGCCGATGACGGCCACGCGGTCGTTAGGCAGCCGCCGGCGGAGATACGCCAGCGCGGCGTGTGCGTCACGGCTCTCCGCCGCCCCGATGGTGATCGGTCCCCCGCTGCTCCGGCCGTGCCCGCGAAAATCGATGAGAAACACCGAGTACCCGGCTCGATGGAGGAACCGCGCCCGGCCGAGCATGCTGCGATGACTCGACCGGTGCCCGTGCAGCAGGAGCGCCGCACCGGCGCGTTCCCGACCGGGAAGGAACCAGCCACGGATGGACGTCGCCGAGTCCGAACGAAGCTCGACCTCCTCCGCGACTGCCGCAGGGCTCCACTGCGCAGCCACCGCAGCAGTCGACATGGTCGGGTTCGCGGTCGCGCAACTGAGGACGTACGCGATCGACACGCCGGCGAGCAATCGAATCGCCGAGCCTGCGCGTGATGGATCCGTCACGCTTCGTGGTTCACCCACGGCGGCGATGCCGGCGCACCAGGAGCGGAGGAGTCTTCATTACCTGACAAGCTAACGGCCGATGCAGCGCGCGGGTGTCGGCCATTGCCCTACTCGACTTGCGCCGCGAACGGGGGCGCACACGGGGGCGCACACCTAGCTCCGTTTGCGAGGCGCTGGCGGAACGCGTGGCCGCCGGACGACTGAAGTCTTGTAGGGATTTTTCGGGCACCCCTCCGGCTCTTACCGAGCTGAACTTCTACAAGCTGCTCGCGGCGCGCGACGGCCGGCTACACGCACCAGCTCAGCGCTTCGAGCGCTGCCCTCGGCAGCGTGTGCCAGTCGGCGGGATAGTCGCGGACTACGCGGATGGCGTTTGGCGACTCGAATACGAGGGCGGGCCCGAGCCCCGGACGAGTCAACTCGTACGCTCGCCACAGGACGCCCTTACGGTCGGCGTAACTCACCACGACCTGACCGCTTGGCGCAACACCCTTGCGCCAGAATAGATCGTCGGCCCTTCCGTTCTGCGTCATCGAATCCTTCTCCCGCCGCATCAGGAAGCTAAGCCCCGGCGGGGCCCTCGGCCAGCGGTCTATGCGTTAGGCAAGGGCGCCCGGGCGGAAAGCCGCGCCGCGCCTCACGCATCGGGTGCTGGGCGTTCGTCGCCCGTTCGACATTCGTCACTGGGGGGAGTATGGTTCGGGGCCATCGAGACCGGGAGACGAACGACATGGCCCGTTTCACCAAACTGCTATTCTGCGTCACCGACGACGATGACGCTGCCGTTCAGTACGTGGCGCGATTCGCGGTCGCAACGAGCGCCGACCTGATGATCACCGACGTCATCGAGGACGTGCCGCCCGTTGCGCGCCGACTCCTTCCGCGCAGTTGGAATCTCCCGGCTCTCGTGCGCACTCAGAAGCAAGCCCGCATAGAACGCGCTGGCGCCCTCGTCCGACGCGTTGGCGTCAACCCGACGACTGCCCTGTTGACGGGCTCCCCGATCAAGGCACGTGCCCGGGAGATCGCGCGCGGCGAACACGATCCGCTCGCAGTGGCCGCGTCACCTTCGGTGGTGGTCGCGCCGGTTCGCACGCGCGTCCCGCGTGAGGGCGTGCACCTCGTGAAGGGCGACCCGAGAGTCGTGATCGCGGACTTCGCCACCAGGCACGGCATCGACCTGGACCGTCGCGCGCTCCGGCGTCGCCGGCCGTGTCGTTGGCGATACCGCCGAGGGGGTGGTGAGCCGACTGCCGTGCACGATGGTCGTCGTTAGGCCCGACAGCCGACCTGCCTGACGCGTGAGCCCACCGACGACGATGAAGAAGATCGGATTCCTCTCCTTCGGTCATTGGAGTGCATCACGCGGGTCAGCCGTGAGGTCCGCGCGTGATGCGTTACAGCAGTCGATCGACCTGGCTGTGGCGGCAGAGGACCTTGGCGCGGACGGCGCATACTTTCGCGTCCATCACTTTGCGCAGCAGCTCGCTTCGCCCTTCCCACTGCTCGCGGCCATTGGTGCCAGGACGAGCCGCATCGAGATCGGAACGGCGGTCGTCGACATGCGGTACGAGAATCCGTTCTACATGGTCGAGGACGCGGGCGCGGCAGACCTGATCAGCAACGGCAGGCTCCAGCTCGGGATCAGTCGCGGCTCGCCGGAGCAGGTCATCGAAGGCTGGCGTCACTTCGGCTATGCGCCGCCAGACGGCGGTACCGACGCGGACATGGGTCGTCGTCATGCCGAGGTCTTTCTCGAGCTGTTGAAGGGCGAGGGGTTCGCCCGGCCCAATCCGAGGCCAATGTTCCCCAATCCGCCCGGACTGCTCCGGCTCGAGCCGCATTCACCAGGACTGCGCGATCGCATCTGGTGGGGCTCCGCATCCAACGGCACGGCCATGTGGGCCGCGCAGCGAGGGATGAACCTGCAAAGCTCCACCCTGAAGGAGGACGAGTCGGGCGAGCCCTTTCACATTCAGCAGGCACGCCAGATCCGGATCTTCCGGCAAGCCTGGACTGATGCGGGGCATACACGGGAGCCGCGCGTGTCGGTGTCTCGATCCATCTTCGCGTTGATGAACGATCGCGACCGCGCCTACTTCGGCCGCGATGAAAGCAGCGATCAGATAGGAATCATCGATAACATGCGGGCGGTGTTCGGTCGGTCCTACGCTGCCGAGCCGGACGTGCTCGTCGAAGAGCTGAGAGGGGATGAGGCCATCGCCGAAGCCGACACGCTACTGTTGACTGTGCCCAACATGCTCGGCGTCGAATACAATGCGCATGTGATCGAATCGATCCTCACGCACGTCGCGCCCGCGCTGGGCTGGCGATAGAGGACCCCCTCCCGCATTCTCCGGGACGTGCCGGAACGATATGTTCCTTATAAGGATTTCTCCGATCCGCTCGACCACGCCGCCACCGCGGCCGAGATCACCGAGGCGGCGCAGCACGCGGCGTCGGCGCTGCGTACTTCAAACGGGCAGGCGCCGCTGGACTCCCTCCTCGAGGATGCTGGCGCGCTCGGCCGAGCCGCGACCGGCGTGCCGGCTGTCCAGCGCGCGTTACGCGGGCGAGCGGTCGAACTGCTGGTGTTGACGCCAGTGTCGGCGCGCGACTTCGCTTCGCGGTGGAGTGACGCGACGCGGATGCTACGGAGGTACCATGGGACTGAACTTGCACAACGGCGAGGCGCTCACGCGTCGAACGCGTGAGTCTCGCATTCCGCGCTGGCTGCGTCCGATCCTCCAGGTCCCGCTCGAGGCAAAATTGCTCGGGGCAAACCTGATCATCGTGGGGATCGCCCTTCTGCTGATGCTCGGACCTGTGCAGCTGGAGCCCTCGCGCCTGACCGACGCCTACATTGTCGTGGGCGCACTGATCCTCGCGGCGGCAGTGAACGCCTGGCTTGTTCGGCTCGCCCTGGCGCCGCTCAAGTCCATCGAGCGGGTCGCGAAGTGGGTTTCCCAGGGTCGACTCGGCGAACGGGTGCCGGCCTCGGTGCTCGCCGACCGTGAGCTCGC
>DASURJ010000555.1:0-2530 GCA_036280115.1 Gemmatimonadaceae bacterium | reverse complement strand
ACGAATCCGGCGCCCGCGCGGAGAGTGGAACGCATGAGGGTGGAACTGCGTAAACGACTTGGGGTGGAACGACGTAGATGTTTACGGCACGCGGACGTCCCGAGCGTCCCGCGTCACTTCAATCCACCGTTTGTTTACATTAGATTCGGTCACACTTCACACAAGGAATTCATGGCCAAACAGAAGTCACGTCGTCGCAGAGAAGTTGCGGAGCCCACGGTGTTCGAGCAGGCCCGCGATGAGCTGTTCCAGCACGTCATGCGGTGCGGTGTGATCGGCGCGGAGCCGGAGCACCAGGTCGAGTGGTTCGACGACACCATGCGGTATCTTGGCGAGCGGTATCATGAGCTTTCCGAGAGCGAGCTGAAGGACCTTCGCACTCTCGGCGAGCGGTTCGCAGCGCCCCCCAAGACGAAGGCCCCGGAAGTCGACGCTGCCTCGGCCGCCTAGGCGTCAGTCGCGATAAGAACGCCCCGCTCGAGCGGGGCGTCGTTGCATCGCGGGTTGGGCGTCGACAGGCGCGGTCACCGACGGCCGGGCATCGCACGACGGAGCACGACTCCGACGCGAGTGCCGCCCCCGAATCCGACCTCGAGCGCGGGGACAACGGATCGGAAGGCTGGACCTTCGACGCCCAGCGTGCCCACCAGCACAGCCCGCCAGCGCTCTCCATCGTCGTACAGAGCGCCGACACCGCCGGCGGCGTACGGAGCCCAGCGGAACTCGCGCAGCGGGTCCACGACGAATCGTGCAATGCCGTCGATACGTCCGGCCGGTTCAGCCTGGCCGTCGCGCCACGCCTGTCCGGCGGCCGCTACGACCCCGAGGCGGACGTACATCCCGGCCGATACACTCAACCCGGCGCCCAGGTGGGCGGCGGAAGCGCGCGCGTCGATGTAGTCCGCACGCGCCTCGGGTTGAAACCGGGCGGGGCGTTGCCCGCGAGCTTGACCGTGGACGTCGGATGACCCGATCAGCCCAAGCAGGAGGGCGAGGCTGGCCGCCCGCACTCGCGGCGGGACCGCCCGGAACAAGGGGAGCGACGGAGTCAGGTCGCGCGCTCGCGCCACAGCGTCAGCGTGTAATCCGCGATCGACGCAGCGGACGTCACTCCCACCGCAATCACGAGGGGCGGGACCATGCGCGGAGCGACCATCACTGCGATCAGTGTCACGAGCTGCAGCACGGTCACGGCCTTTCCGAGCCACCGCGCACGGAACTCGACCGCGCGCAACCACGGGACCGATCGCGCGACCAGGAAGCCTATCGCGGTCGCGAGGTCGCGAGAGATCAGGACGAAGTACGACCCCGTGGTGATCGCACCCTCGATGAGGTACGTACACACCGCCGTGAAGACGAAAAAACGATCCGCGATCGGGTCGATGAGCGCTCCGGCCCGCGTGACCGCGCGTCGGCGGCGGGCGAGCCACCCGTCCAGAAAGTCCGTGATCGAGGCAACGATCAGGAGCGCAACCCGCACCGCCGGCTCGCGCATTGCCACGAAGCCGGCGGCCAGCAGCAGCCGCGACATGGATACGGCGTTGGGGAGCGTCATCAGGCGGTCGCGACTCATGCCGGAAGTGTAACCACGCGCAACGCACCGGGGCAGCACGTCGATCGTCAGCACCGCGGGGCCGTTCCTTGTGCTCGTCGCGGGCCGCGGATATCCTGCGCATGCCATTCGAAGCGAGCGACAGCTCGTCGAGCAAGGAGGGTTGATCCCGCGTGTCGCCGACGTTCAGTCACCTCAGCGCCGATTTCATCGGCGCGCTGCCGTCGCAGCTCGGCGACATGTCATTGATGAGCGGACTCCTGATCGCCGCCGCGGGCGCGGCGGGGTTCACCGCCATCGGGGCGCCGGTGGTGCGCAAGCTTCCGGGCGACGGACTGAGCGTCGTGCTGATGCTCGACGACTGTCACATGTCGGCGCACGCGTTCCCGGGGCGCCAGCTCCTGCTGCTGGACATCCTGACGCTCGAGACACACGACGAGCAGAAGGCGCTCGACGTGTTCACGCGCCGGCTCACGGCGCGCGAGGTCCGGTGCGAGAAGCGCGCGCGCGGATGACGCATCGGTGACGACTGCGCGCCAAGAGACGCCGTGAGTCTCCGAGAGCTCCTGCCGTATGTGTTCTACGCGGCGTCGGTGCTGGTGCTGCTGTGGGACGTCATTCTCGCGGGGCAGATCGCCCAGTTGCGGCGGGCGCCCCGCTTCTTTCGCGGGGTGACCGCGCTGGCTGGCCTGCTCATCGCACCCGCCGTCCTCGTCGCCGTCGCGTCCGCGTCCATCCTCAACGGCCGTGCGATCCACATCATCGCCTGGGTCTGGCCCTTCACGCTCGCGATCTTTGCCGTCCAGGCGATCTACGCCGTGGGCAAGCGGCTCGTGACGCCGTACATCGGCGTCCCGATCGCGGCGTGCGACGTGATTCTGGCGGTCGCCGCGTTCGTCCGCTATGCCGCGTACAGCGGTCGCGATCCGTCGAGCGCCGCGCTCGCCGTGGCCGCGGCCCAGTCGAGCGCGTTAGGCC
>DASURJ010000554.1:0-2360 GCA_036280115.1 Gemmatimonadaceae bacterium | reverse complement strand
CACGCCCGCCCCGCGCGCCGTGGGCGCTCGCCCGTTGAGATCTCTCCGTCAGCGTTCGAGCCTTGCGCGCCGCGAGCCCTCGTGCCCGCCGTCCGGCCACTCCCTTCCTCGGAGGCAGCTGATGACGACCGTGCGATCGGTCCGATTCACCCGGCGAGTCGTGCGTCCCGGAGGGGCGCACCGCACTCTCCACGCGCTCGGCCGCATGCTCGCGGCCTCTGTCGCCCTCGTTTGCGCCACGCTCGTCCTGCCGCACGCGCTCGGCGCGCAGGAGGGCGTGGTCGCAGGCACCGTCCACGCCGAAGGCTCGGCGCGACCGCTCGCCGGCGCGCAGGTCACGGTGCAGGGTCAAACCGGCAAGGGCGCGCTCGTGGACGCGTCCGGCCGCTTCCGCATCAGCGGCGTCACCGGCACGCAGGTCGTGCTCGACGTGCGCATGATCGGCTACCGCGCGACCTCCGTCGCCGCGCGCGTCGGCGCGACCGATGTCCGCGTCGTCATGTCCGAGCGCGCGGTGGAGCTCGACCAGGTCGTGGTCACGGGCACCGCCGGCAACCAGCAGCAGCGCGCGATCGGCAACTCGGTGGCCCGCGTGGATGCGTCCAACGTCGTCCAGCAGGCGCAGATCTCCTCGGTGCAGGAGCTCATCAACGGCCGCGCGCCGGGCGTCGTCGTCATGCCCGGCACGGGGATGGTGGGCAGCGGCTCGAAGATCCGCATTCGCGGCAACTCCACCTTCTCGCTCTCGGCCGACCCGCTCATCTACGTGGACGGCGTGCGCGTGAACAACGAGACCGGCAGCGGCATCTCGATCCAGGCCTTCGGCTCCGGTGTCATCTCGCGCCTCAACGACTTCAGCCCGGAGGAGATCGAGAGCATCGAGATCCTCAAGGGGCCCGCGGCGGCGACGCTGTACGGCACGGAAGCGTCGCGCGGCGTCATCAACATCATCACCAAGAAGGGGGCGTCGTCGGGCACGCGCTACGCGTTCTCCGTGAAGCGCGGCCAGCAGATGCTGTGGGACTACGAGGACCTCGTGCCCACGAACTACTGGAGAGATCCGGCGACCGACATCGTGCACTCGGTGAACGTCGCCAAAACGGAGAAGGAGCGTGGCACGCCGCTCTTCCGGAAGGGCCTCGTGGAGAACTACGCCGCCAATGTGAGCGGCGGCACGGGCATCCTGCGCTATTTCGCCAGCGGCGAAGTGAGCAACGACGAGGGCGCGGAGCCGAACAACGCGCGGCGCCAGTTCAGCGGCCGCACGAACCTGCAGATCACGCCGAGCTCGATGGTCGACATCCAGACCAGCCTCGGCTACATCCAGAGTCACACGACGCTGAGCTGCGAGGCGGGCTGCGGCGGCGCGACCTGGGGGGCCTGGTATTCGACACCGCGAAATCTCCCCGAATTCTGTGCGCCCACGGCGCCGGAGAGCTGCAAGTGGGTGCGCGGGTTCCAGAGCTCGCCCCCGGAAGCCGATCGCGCGATGCAGGACTGGCAGGACATGAACCGCTTCACGGGAAGCGCCACGGTCAACTTCCGGCCCTTCCAGTGGATGACGCACCGGTTCACCGCCGGCACCGACTTCTCCCAGGAGAAGAACGAAGAGCTGCTCCCCTACCTCTCGAACGACACGCTCCGCTTCTTCTGGGGCCAGTACGCGGACGGCTGGAAGTGGGCCAACCGGCGCGAGGTCATCCTCAACACCTATGACTACGCCGGGTCCGTCAACCTCGACGTGACGCCGAAGATCAACTCGGTGTCGTCGATTGGCGTGCAGTACTACAAGAAGTACATCTCGTCGCTCACGGTGTACGGCGAGTTCTTCCCGGCCCCCGGGCTGGAGACCGTGGGGTCCGCGGCCACGCGCCCGTCGTCGGGTGACGGCGTGCTCGAGAACCGCACGTTCGGCTTCTACGGACAACAGCAGTTCGGCTGGCAGGACCGGCTCTTCGCGACCGCCGCGCTGCGCGTGGACAACAACAGCGCGTTCGGAAACGACATCGACTGGGTGACGTACCCCAAGCTGAGTCTCTCGTGGGTGATGAGTGAGGAGCCGTCGCTCGACCGCTTCCAGCCCTCGTGGCTCAGCACGTTCAAGCTGCGCGCGGCCTACGGGCAGTCGGGCCAGCAGCCGCAGATCTTCACGGCGCTGCGGACCTATTCACCGGTCCCGGGTCCTGGGGGCACGGGTGCGTTGACGCCGCAGCTCGTCGGCAACCCGGCGCTGGGTCCCGAGAAGGGTAAGGAGACCGAGCTCGGCTTCGACGCGGGCTTCATGGACGAGCGGTTCGGACTCGACTTCACGTTCTACCGCACGCGAACCGAGAACGCGATCCTGCTCCGTGGCGTCGCTC
>DASURJ010000553.1:0-11586 GCA_036280115.1 Gemmatimonadaceae bacterium | reverse complement strand
TGTCGATCGTCGCCACAGTCCAGACTCCCTGGTAATCGGAGCCGGCCGGCGGCGTGAACGTCACCACGTACGGGCCTCCCGGGAGCTGAGGTAGCGTGAACTCGCCGTTGGCGTTCGTGGTCACCTCCGCCGCCGCCGCCCCGGTCGTTGGCGGCAACTTGGTGAGGTCGGTGACCGGCAACGCCACGACGCGAACTCCCGCGAGGCGAACCGAGTTGACGAGCGTGTCGGGGCCCGTGGGTTGCTTGAGCTCGCTCGAGCGAACAACGCCGCGGATGTAGCCCGGCGTCGCCTCGGAGCTTCCTGGGGGGACCGGACTCCCCGCAGAGTCGGTCGGGGTGGACTGTCTCAGGCCCTGGAGATCGAGCTGCGGTGCCCGAGTCGGGGATTCGCAGCCCACGCACATCGCGGCGGCGAAGAGGGTTACTCCGAGAAGACGCTTCGACTGGCTCATGGTCGACTCTCCGGGATGGTCATGCAGCAGTACGTTGTACCCCGCGACGCCCGGTCGCGTCACAAGGGCCGTGTCTCACCATCTGCCCCGGAGTCGGTCCTCCGTCGGAGCGATGCCGCCACTGGCGTATTGTCCCCACGGATTGTGGCTTGGTCCCACGCGAATGGCCGGCGCGCGCAACCCACGGGCAGATTTGTCCGATGCTGCCAGCTCTGCCTCGAGCGCTCGACGCGCTCACGGTTCTCGCCCTGTCGTCCATGGCCGGCCGCGATCCGGCGGCCCAACTCGAGCTCGAACCTGTTGTCGCCGCCGCGACGGTCGCTCCAGCCCCCTCCCACCTCGAGGCAGTCGCGTTCGACGCGGCCCGCCGCCGCCTCGTGCTGTTCGGCGGTTCGCGCAGGCCGGGCGACTCGGCGTGGGTCGACTCGAACGACACGTGGGAGTGGGACGGCGCGCGGTGGCAGCTCATGCCCCACGTGCACGGCGAGCCTGGTGCACGTCGCGCTCACGCGCTCGCCTTCGACCCCCACGAGCGGCGCGTAGTTCTCGTCGGCGGCGTGCGAACCCGGACCGACGGGAAGGGCGACGACGCGTTCGACGACACGTGGACGTACGATGGCCGGCGCTGGAATCGCGGTCCGGACATTCCGGTGATGTCCGGGCACGGACTCGTTTACGACGCCGCCGCACGCACGATGCTGCTCGTCGGCTACGCGGGCCGAGAGGTACACGACGCCCGGCGCCTCGCGATCTGGCGGTGGACGCCTAACGGGTGGACGTTCGCCGACTCGACCGGGCCGACGTTGGTTGGTCTCGTCCGCGCAGCGTACGACGCACGGCGGTCGGTGCTGGTCGTACCGGTACTGACCGGCTCGACCTCCCGCGTGTGGGAATGGGATGGAACGCGTTGGCGCGACCTGGACGCGCCCGGCCCGTCGCCGCGAAGTCGGCACGCCCTCGCCTACGATGCCCGGAGCGAGCGCGTGGTGCTCGTGGGCGGGCGCGACGATGCGTCTCGCAACATGCTCGGCGACATGTGGGCGTGGGACGGTGCACGCTGGGCGCAATTACCCGTCGCGAGCGGCGCATTCGAGCCCCGCGCGAGTGCGGCGCTCGTCGCGGATGCCGATTCCGGCCGGCTGCTGCTCTTCGGCGGCGTCGTTCCCCAGCGAGGACTGGTCGCGGACCTGTGGGTCGGGTCGCGGTCCGGCTGGACACGTGCGCCGAATGACAGATCCCCTGCACGAGGTCCGCACGCGGTTGGCTATCGCGTCATCGATCACTGGGACTCGACGCGCGCCATTGCGCCGGCGCGTGATTTCGAGGGACGACGGAACGAGTCGGCGCGCGCCACACCGGTGCAGGTGAGCGTGTGGTATCCCGCAACCGCGGGCGGGACGCCGATGCGACGTGCGGAATATTTCGCCATCGGAGCCAAGCGCGAGACGCTCGCACCCATCACCGAGGCGGATATCTGCGCCGCGAGCCAGAATGACGTCGGCACGGCGCGCTTCGGACTCGGCATCGAGCTGCCGCCGCGAATCGCGGACTCCCTCGCGCAGCTGTCTGTGGCTGCCGTTCGTGACGCGCGCCCGGCCGACGGACGCTTTCCCCTGATTGTCGGGGCTCTCGGCGCGCCGTCTGACGGGATCGCCGAGTACCTCGCGTCGCACGGGTATGTCGTGGTGTCGACGCCCGACCTCGCCGCGACGGCGACGGCGCAGGTGAATCGCCCGCGCGTCGCCATCGAAACGGCAACGCGCAACATGGAGGTCATTCACGGCCTGGCACGTCGCCTTCCGTTCGTGGACGACGCGCGCCTCGGCCTCCTCGGCGTCAACTTCGGTGGCCTGGCCGCGCTCACGCACCAGATGCGCAACATGAGCGCCGACGCGGTCGTGAGCCTCGACGGCTGGGAGCTCAAGGCCGGGACCTCGAGCTCGCTGCTGTCGTCGCCGTACTACGAGCCGTCGCGCGTGCGCGTGCCTTACCTCGCGTTCTCCCAGGACAATGCGCCGAACCCGGGCCTCGCCTTCAGCGACACCGTGTTCGGGAGCCTCGAGTACTCCACGCGGTACGCGTACGTGGTCCGCGACATGGAGCATATGCATCTGCTGCAGAATCTGATGCCATTCCCGCAGCTGAGCGCCGAGCGCCGACTCGGCTACGACTTCGTGTGGCGGACAGTTCGCGCGTTCTTCGATGCGAACGTGAAAGGCGACAGCGCGGCGGCGAGGTTCATGACACGTTCGGCGGTGGAGAACGGCTACCCGGCGTGGCTCGTGGAGCTCGAGCGCAAGGACCGCGGCTTCGCCCCGATTCCAACGGCCGAGGAAGTCGAGCGAATCGCGATGCGCGGTGACGTCGCGAAGCTCGCTGCGATCTACCGGCGGGCGCGCGCGGAGAATCCCGCCGTGGTCGTCGCAAACGTGCAGACACTGAACCTCTTCGCGTTCCGATTCATTCGTCGCGGCGATACGACGGGGGCGTTCGCGTTCAACGAGCTCGCGCACGAGATGTTCCCGGCGTCCACGCACGCGGCGAACAATCTCGGGAACACTTACCGGGATGCTGGGCGGATGGATCGAGCGATCGAGCTGTGGCGGAAGGCGTTGACGCTGATCGACGCGGATTCGGATCTGGCGCCGGCGGAGAAGGCCCCATCACGGACAGCGATCGAGACGAAGATCAGAACGTCAGAACGGCGCTAGCTGCTGTTAGCTGGTGCTGTTGGCTGGTGCTGTTAGCTGGTGCTGGTAGCTGCAGGGTGAACTGCTTTTAGGGACGGTGGCGTCCCGAGGGTGTTACCCTGCAGCAACCAGTTCCAGCTAACAGCTACCAGCGCTGTGCCTGTAGTTCATCCAGTTCCAGCTACCAGCGACCAGCCTGGTCCTGGCCGTCACTCGTATATGATGATGAGCCACGCCGACGCACTCCAGAACCGCTCCGGGTCCCGGATGTACATGGTCCCGCCTAACGACGGAGACACGTCGATCGAAACGTGACCCGGATCGTGCCTCGACACGATCCGATACCTGTCCGACTCGGGCATGGCGATCACCGTATCGCGGAGCCGGTCGATGCGCGTGAACATGTTACGCGCCATCGCCCGCGCGGGGGTGAGGCTCTTGCCGAACCCGAGCACCCCGCCCTCCTCGGTCAGCACGCCCCCGCGCACGAGCTGCTCTCGCGTCCCCACCACGTACCACGCCGTATTCGCCCGCGACGTGATGCGACGGAGCGAGTCGGTCAGGATGCCGTTCTCCTCCGTGAGCTTGCGGGTCGAGTCGGTCAGCGCCGTCACCTCGGTCTCGAGCTCCGCGATCCGGATCAGGTACCCGGCAATCATGTCCTTCTGTCCATCGATCGTGCGGAGATGTTCCTCGACCTCGGCGCGTAACCGGTCGTTGTCGCGCGCGAACTCGAGCAGGCGCTCTCCGCGGGCGCGGGAGCTGTCCTCGACCTCCGCGAGTCGATGCCGCACACCCTCGAGCCTGCGGAGCATCGCCTCGCGGTAGGTGCTCGTACCGCCCGGAATCTCACCGAGCGGATCGACAGCCACCTCGCCCGGCGATGCGATGGCCGCGACGTCCGCGGCTGTCGCATGCGCAGCCTCGGCCGGGTACGCTTCGTACGGGGCCGATCCATCGATTCGCTGCAGTTCCTGCGCGATCGACTCGATGAGAAGGTGTGCTTCACGCACCTCACGCAGCAGTGTGTCTTTCTCGGCCGAGATCCGCTCGAAGACGACCATCTGGCGCTGCAGCGACGCGTTCTGGGCCGCGAGCGAGTCGATCGTCGCGCGAGAACCGCGTGCGAGACGGTCGCGGACGAGGTCGACGCCGCGATCGCAGGCCGTGGTGAACAGGAGCAGCGCGACGGTGAGCATCGCAATCCGGTTGGCGTTCCGGGCCGAAGGCGAGGAATCGCAGCCGTCCCGGCAGAGGGGCCCATCTACCGGTACCTCCGCGATTCCTCGACTCGCTGCGCTCGCTCGGAATGACACAGGTACAGTCTTCACGGCGTCTCTCCAGGTGCCGGTCGTGCTACCACGCATGGTTTCTCTCCCCACCCGTACCGCTCGCGAAGGATTGGCGCGACGACGTCGGCAAAGAGCGATGCGCCCGTGAGACGCTCCGGGGCCCCGCGCTCGGATTCGACGTACACGATACCCACGATGGGGCAACCGTGTGGCCGCACCCGACCATCGCGCCCGCCGAACAGGAACAGCGACAGCGGCTCGAATCGCTGACTCTCGAGCGTCCCCGTCTTGCCGAAAAAGTCGAAGCCTGGCGCGGTGAACATCGGCCCGACGGTGCGCGCCGCCGTTCCCTGCCCTCGCACCACACCGCGCATTCCTGTCAGTACGTGGTCGCGCGCGACGAGCCGGACGCCGGGCTTCTCGGTCGGAGGAAGCACCGTGTCCCCCACTCGCTGGATGAGACGCAACTCCGTCCCCCGTCCGTTCATCACGCGCGCCATCGCGCGTACGAGCGCGGCGTTGCTCCAGTTGTTCTCGTTCTCGCCGATCATGAACCCGGCGAGGTATCGGAGGTCGGAGAACTGGGGCGCGTCGAGCGGGAGCGTGGGCACGTCCGGTGACACGAGCTGCCACTGCGGATTGGTTCGCACGAGCCGCCGATCCACGAGCGGCTTCCAGAGCGTTTCGTCGAACGCACCGGTCTGCCGGCCGATGCGCGCGTCGAATAGCGTCTCGAGCTGCTGCGCGAGCGGCGACGACGCGATGGCGCGCCGGCCATTGCGCATCGCGAACCGTGGCCGCGACGTCATGCGGCGTCCCCCGATGGCGTACCCCGGGCCCTCCGGCGTCCCGCCTAACGCCGGCAGCCCGTTCGCCCCGCGCTCGGCGGCGCCGAGCAGACCGAGCGTCACGGCATAGAGATTGTTCGAGTTCGGAAGGAAGCAGTCCCAGCCGATCGGCACCCGCGGACACCCGTGCAGTTCCGACTTCATGGGTATCGTGGACCCGAGCGGCCACCCGGCCGCGCTCGTGAAGCGCTCGCCGGGATGGTCCACGACGAGCGAGCGAAGGGTCGGGTATTCATTCAGCACCGCGGCGGCAATGAACGGCTTGACGGTCGACGCCGCGCGATGATTCCGGAAGTTGTGATCGAGCGCCGCGAACCGACCGGCGCGAACTCCCGCCTTCGACCAGTCGGCCATCACGAGAATGTCTCCGGTCTCGGCGTTCACGAGCATGGCCGAGCATTGGCGCACACCGCCCGGTGCCGCCTCGTTGCAGCGTCGCTCGAGTCCGCGCTCGAGAGTCTCGGTCGCGCGCCGGTCGATCGTGAGCGCGACGTCCGACGCCGCATCGCCGCTCCGCAGGAGCAACCCGTCGGCAAGCAGAGAATCGAGCCGAGCGATGAGCTCCGAGGTTCCGGGCATGACGGCTCGCGTCGCCTGGCCGTTCCGCTCGCGCGCGTAGCCGAGCGACCCGCGCGGAGTCGCATCGACGATCCACGTCGTACTGCTGTCGATGGCGATGACGTCGCCGTAGCGTAGTCGCTCGCCCGACGAGAGCGGGTTGCCGTTCTTCGTGACACCGGCGCCTGCGGTGAGGATCTCGACGACTGCCCCCTTCGATGTTCGGCGCGCACGAACGCGCGCGTCACGGTCGCACGCGATGTCGAGAGAAGCGCCGAACGCCACGGTGGTGTCGCGGCACGCGACGCGAACAACACCGTCCGCGTGTGGAGCGAGCACGACACCAGCTGCTCCCGCCGTGAGGACAATGTCCGACGGCACGTCGATGATACCCGCGCGCTGGGCAGTGTCGGCCGAAGCGATGGTCGCATCCACGGTGAGCCGTCCTGTCCACGGGCTCCCGCTGCCTACCGGCGCGTCCACCTTGCACGGTGCATCCGACACGCGAAGCTCCGACCCTTCCGTCCGGAGCCATGTCGCACGCTCGGCACAGTGCGAGCGATACTCCGCGCGCTTGGTCGCGAACGCGTTCGCGCGCTCGACCGTCGCGAGGACGAAATCGCCGTCACGGTACCCGAGCTTCCCGCGCGCCGCCGGCCCCGCGATGATCGAATCGCCACTCGACACAATGTCCGACCGCTCGACCGCCGCACGCAGTCCGTCGGCGAACGCCGCGAGCTGGAATGGAGGAATCTCCCGGTGCGTCGCGCGGTACAGTGAGCGAACGACGAACCCGCCTGCCAGAACGAGGAGCGCAGCCACCGCACCGAGGATGACGGCGAGTCGTCGCATCGCCCTGCCGTTGAGCTCCGCGCGCTCCGTGACACCACGTGCGGGACCTCCAGCGCGTGGCAGCGCAATCACCGCGAGCGCGAGGGTCCACGACGCGAACGCGACATCTGCCCCCGACCGAAGTCCGAGCAGAGGGAGGTTCTGCCCCGTGAGCGGGAGGAGCGATACGTTCGCCGCCGCCATGTACAGCGCCGGCACCGCCACGTACATCGCCAGCCCGCCGAGCAGGATGCCGCGCGGCACCTCGTTCACCGAACGGCCGGCGATCATGGCGCTCCCGAGAAGCAGCAGCGCAAGCGCGAGGTACGTGGCGAGCAGGAGGCCTCCCCCGGCGAAGCCGTGCTCGCTCAGCACGAAGACGGCGAATGCGTTGTCGGTGAGCGCAACGTCCTCGGAGATCGCGCGTCGCGTGAACGGCGTCCCGTACAGGCCGTTGCCCCACGTGCGTCCGGCCGCCGCGTAGGCGCGCATCCCCCAATCCTGCTGGAGCGTGCTGACGATCTCACGCGCCATGGGGCTGCGAGCGACGAGCATCTGTCGCTCGAGCGCCCGCGGGTGCCTGACCGCCGCGTACCGTATCTGAGGGGTCGCAAGCGTGACCGGCCGCGTCGAGAGCTCCGCCGGCGGCACGCGGAGCCACGCGCCGATCGCGCCTAACGTCACGACCGTGGCGAACGCGGCCGCCGCGAGACGCTTCGGGCCGAGCATCGCGGTTGCCATCACGAGCGTTGCGAGCACCGACGTCACGAGCAGCAGCATGAGCCCGCGATCGGCGCCGAGGTAGCCGCCGTAGATCGTGAGCGCGAGCAGCAGGAAGAGCGGCGTCCGGCGTCGCGTGGCCGAGCCCGGAACGATGCCACGTAGGTGCGCGTCGACGCGCTCCTTCGTCTCGCGATGCCAGAGCACCGCGAACACACGCACCACGAGCAATAGCCCGGCAACCGCCAGCGCGAAGCCAAGCGTGATCCCGAGCCGCCGAACAGCGTTCCACTGTGCAATGACGAGAAGGCCGACCGGCGCGAGCGCGAACCAGAGCGGCGGCAACACGTCTTCGCGCCGATACGGCCAGAGACGGACGGGCCCCACGAGAGGCGCGAGCACGAACCGGGCTGCCAGCGTTGCCACGAGCCCGCCGGCAATCGCGGCGTAGATGATGGGCAGCACGCGTCCGCCAAGCGCGCTCAACGCGCCGAGTGCGCCGCCAATGACACCGAGCGCGGCGACGATCCGGACAATGAGCGCGTGCCGCGCCGTCGTGATCCGCGGCCACACGCGCCCTCTCAGCTCGGCGGCGGCGTACACGAACACGAGAAGCGCCGTGTACGCCGCCATGCTGAGGTACGGCGGCACGCCGCGCAGCGACAGCGCGAGCGCAATGTACAGAACAACCAGCACGAGCAGCGTCGCAACCGCTCGCACGGGGTGTCGGCTCGAGAATCCGCGCTCGGTGCCGATCTCGAACATGCCGAGGGGCGTGACGTCGAGCGACGGCGTGCCGTCGGCGCGTCGCGACTCGCGGGGAACGAGCAGCGACTGCAGCACCAGAAGTCCGACGCTCCCGACAGCAACGATGAACGCCGCGAACAGCGCGCGATCGATGCCGCCGGCCAGCAGGTACACGGCAACCGGAGCACCGACGATCACCCCTGCTTCGGGGACGAAGGCCGAGATCGACGCGAGACCGCGCCGGTTGGATGACGCTCTCCAGCGCCCCGCGCGCATCCGCTCGAGCAGCCAGACGAGCACCGGGAACGCGATGAGGAAGATGAGCGTCGTCGGCACCGCTTCGCCGTTGTACGGCTCGGCGCTCGTGACGCGTACCGCGATGGCTGACCTCACCATGGCGAGCGTGTACGCGAGCCCGACGACCCCGAGCCAGAGCGCTGGTACCGCGCCGCCGGCAGCGCCTGCGACGCTCACGAGCAGCGCGGCGCCGATGGCCCAGGCGATCGCGATCCTGGCGAGCGAGCTACCCGCCCCGAGTCCTTCGGAAATCCGGACGAGATGCCCGCGCTCGTCGCGCGCGGCGCCAGTTCCCGGCAGGTGCGCGATCTGCCCGCTCGTGAGCGTCCGCATACGCCCGTTCGCGTGCCACTTCCAATGCCCGGGCGCCCATTCCAGGGCCCCGGAATACGCTGCCGCTCGCGCACCTAACGGGAACCCGCTCAGCTCGACGAGAGGAAGTGTACCCGGCGCCGGCGGAGCGCCGTACGACACCCGATGAACGGCACGATCGTCGGCTGCGTGCAACGGCCACCGCTCGCCGATGAGCCGACCAGTGTAGAGAACATGAGTCCGATTCGCGCGCCTGTCCGCAGCCACGCGAAGGCGTACGGTCTCGCGGCCGATACCTATCGTGAGCACTCCCGCGTTGGTGCGTGCCTCGGACGGAAGCACTTTGCCGTTGATGACAGCGGTCGTACGGGCTGCCCCCGCGAGGTACGTGCGCCCATCCCGCCGGAAGAGGACGAACCCGGGAAGTCGGCCGAGCGCGGGATCGAGCGCGTCGCTCCAGACGCCGTTCCCGGTCACGCGAGCTCTCACCGTGGCACCTGCGGCGGATATCACGCGATGCGCGCAGAGTCGCGGAATACGTGTCGTACAGCCTAACGGCCACCACGGCATGGAGACTCGAACCGTGACTGGCGTGACGCCCTGGCGCGCGAGCGTGACGTCGGCCGACCGCCCAACAGCCGCAGCGGCGAGCACGACATCACCCACCGCGACCGGCGGCGCGCCCGGTCCGGCGTGGATGACCATCGCCGAGTCGTCCGGCTGGAAATGGACAGAGATCGACCCCGTGCCTCCACGCCCGCTGTTCGGCGCAGGGATCCGCACATCCGCGCCCGGCGTCGTGCCGATGCGGATCGTATCGAGCAGAAACGCGTACTGCCCCACGACCTGCAGGGTGTGCCCCGAGCGCGCTTCGGGTCTGTTGCGGAGCAGGAGCGCCAGCAACGCGAGTGGCATCGATACCGCGAGGAGCGTCGCGAGCCTCACGAACCGCCCTGGTGACCGCCATGCCCAGTACGCGGCCCCTGCGGTCGCGGCGACGGAGAGGACGAGGGCAGCAGCGAGCGTCATGTGCCGATCTGCTCGAGAAGGCGCACCGCCGTGCGGCGCTGCGTGTCGTCGCCGTAGATGAGCACCCAGGTGAGGTCTTCACTCACCGTGGATCGCGGACAGCCGAGCTCACCAAGGAGACATGCGCGCGCGCGAATCAGGCGCTCGGGCGTGTACTCGCGACTGCCTGCCTTTCCGCGATCGATGAGACGCGAGGCGTGCACGTACGCGCGGCGGAACCACCGCGCCCCTGATTCTCCCTCGCGGTGCACGGCCATTCCTTCCTCGAACGCAGCACGCATGCTGTCCCGCTCGACCTGGGCGTTGAAGACGGGCGTCGGTCGAGTAGAGCGGCGCGGTACGTCGCCAGCCGATTCGCGCGGCCGAGGGGTCGCGGCGTTCGCAGTGCGAGGTCGCGCGGGCTGCGATGACGACGTTCGACGCACCGTGTCGTTCGGCCTGGCCGTGTCGGAGCGCGTCCGCGTTGCACGCGGTTGGGTCGCGCCGGAGTCCGTAGCCGTAACCGTCGTGGTCGTCGGCTGGCGAAGCGTCTTCGCCACTCGCACGCCGCCGTACGCCGCACCAGCCAGCACCGCGACCATCGCGGTCCCGCGTAAGGCGCGACCGCTCCATCGCTTCACGAAATCCACCGCGCGGCCGCGCAGCGCGGCTGCGTGAAGCGCACGCACTCGACGCGTCCGCTGCTCCTCCAGCCAGTCGAGGACTTCGTTGAGCCCGATTGGACGCACCTTGTCGGGCACCACACCCGCCGACGACACCGCGAAACACTTGAGCGTCGGACACACCGCCTCGAACCACGTGAGTGACGTGGCGCCGAGGTGGTCGAGGAGTGCCTGCGTCGGGTTCGCGAGCGCGGCCTCCCGACGGTCCGGAGAGAGACAATCGATCTTGCTCAGGCAAATCGCGACCGGGAGGTCGAGCTGTGGCGCGCGGCCCGCCTCGATGAGTGCAACGAGCTGCTCGAGAATCAGCAGCCGATCGAGCGTCGACGCGGCACCGTCCGGTGTCGCCTCGAACAGCCAGAGGACGCCGTGACTCGTCGCGACCTGACGGTAGAGATTCTTGCCGGCGGTACTCAGCCGATGACTCGGATCGACCGAGAACTCGCCAGCCGGGTCGACGAGTGCGACGCGCAGCTCACCGACCTGACGCCCCGCCTTCATCCTGCGCAGCGTCAGGCGGAGCGGGCGGTAGGCCGCGTCGCGAACGCCGGTCTTCGTGTTGCGCCGCTCGCGCAGCTCCTCGTGCGCGCGCAGCACCATCTCCTGCGTGTGCGGGTCGTCGCAGTCCTTGGGGTGCGCCGTCCAGCGTTCGGTATCCTGTCCGCGCGAGAGCCCGTACAGCGCCCCGATGAATCCGCTCTTCCCGGCCTTCGGCGCACCCCAGAGGAAGAAGCCGTCGTGCGTATCACCCGGACCGAGTCGCGGGACACCCGCGGCCGGCGGCGCGACGCTCGGCGATGTCGGCGTGACCGGTGTCGTCATTGACGATCTCCCGCAACCGCGGCCACCCCATTCGATCGGGGTGTCAGGCGACTCATCAACCGCCCGATGACACTCTCGTCGTCAACGGCGAGGAACGTTCGCAGCGCGCGCTCCTCGTCGGCGGCGACCGAATTGGTCGCGAGCACGCGGCGCAGTGCCGCCCTTGCGTCGGCGTAGCTGTCCTCGTCCCGCACGCGCTCGATCTCGCGTAAGGCGAGCGCAAGACGATGCATGCGAACTCGATCCGCCGAGCGCCCGTCCGCGGCGCCGAGGAGCGCGTCGGTCATCCGCTCGGCGGCGGCGGGCGTAGCGACAGATGCCACC
>DASURJ010000552.1:0-2388 GCA_036280115.1 Gemmatimonadaceae bacterium | reverse complement strand
GATCCCGAGACCCGGATCGCAGGTGAGGACACGTTCGAGCTTCTCGTCGGCCTCGCGGGTGCCGTCGGCAACCACCACCATGCCGGCGTGGAGTGAGTAGCCGATACCAACGCCGCCGCCGTGATGGACCGACACCCAGGTGGCGCCAGACGAGACATTGAGGAGCGCATTCAGGACGGGCCAGTCGGCGATGGCGTCGCTGCCGTCACGCATGCCTTCGGTCTCGCGGTTGGGTGAGGCAACGGAGCCGGTGTCGAGATGATCGCGGCCGATGACGATCGGCGCCGAGACGGCGCCGCGCCGCACGAGGTCATTCAACGCGAGCCCGAACTTCGCCCGCTCGCCATAACCCAGCCAGAAGATCCGCGCCGGAAGTCCTTGGAAGGCGACGCGTTCGCCTGCGAGACGGATCCAGCGGCAGAGCGCCTCGTCGTGCGCGAACATCTCGAGCGCGAGGCGATCGGTCGCCGCGATGTCGGCCGGGTCGCCGGAAAGGGCGGCCCAGCGGAAGGGACCTTTCCCTTCGCAGAACAGCGGGCGGATGTACTCGGGGACGAAGCCCGGGATATCGAAGGCGTTCGCGACGCCCCCTTTCTCGGCCTGCGCACGGATGTTGTTGCCGTAATCGAAGGTCACGGCGCCGCGCTTCTGCAGATCGAGCATCGCGCGGACGTGAACCGCCATGGATTCGATCGCGCGCCGAATGTACTCGGCCGGGTTCGTCCGCCGAAGCGCATTGGCTTCAGCGAGCGACAGCCCCTGGGGAACGTATCCGTTGAGGGCGTCGTGCGCGGACGTCTGATCGGTCAGCACGTCGGGGACGATGCCGCGGCGGACCAGTTCGGGCAGCACGTCGGCCGCGTTCGCCTCGAGAGCAATCGAGCGGGCCGTGCCGGACGCCTTGTACCGCTCGACCCGCGCCAGCGCGTCGTCGAGCGAGTCGGTCCGTTCGTCGACGTACCGCGTCGCCAGCCGCCGCTCGATGCGCGAGGGGTCGATCTCGACGACGAGTGCGACGCCGCCGTTCATCGTGATCGCGAGCGGCTGGGCGCCGCCCATACCGCCGAGGCCGGCGGTGACCACCAGCCGGCCGGCCAGCGAGCCACCGAAATGCCGGCGCGCGAGTTCCGCGAGCGTTTCGTACGTGCCCTGGAGGATCCCCTGGGTGCCGATGTAGATCCAGCTGCCCGCCGTCATCTGACCATACATGGTCAGACCGCGGTCCTCGAGCTGTCTGAACGTGTCCCAGTTGGCCCAGGCGGGCACGAGCAGCGCGTTGGCAATGATGACGCGCGGCGACCACGGATGTGTGCGGAAGACGCCGACCGGCTTGCCCGACTGGACCACGAGTGTTTCATCGTGCTCGAGCCGCTTCAGCGTGGCGACGATCGCGTCGAAGGCTTCCCAGCTGCGTGCGGCGCGACCTGAACCGCCATAGACGACGAGGTCATCAGGGCGTTCGGCGACGGCGGGATCGAGATTGTTCATCAACATCCGCATCGCCGCTTCCTGCGCCCATCCCTTGCAGGTAAGTGTCGCGCCGCGAGGCGCGCTGACGTGGCGACTGAGGATGCTCATGGACCTTTTCGGAGAAACGATTGGGAACGAGGTTAGAAATCTAAAAACGTACGGAGCCGTTGTCAAATCGAAATTGAAAAATTTCTTACTTGACTTCCACGCCGCATGCGCGCACGAACGAACCATCGAGGATTTTCGCGGCAATCGCGTCGATGTCGGGCGCCGGCGGGCGATCGTCGGTCAACATCGGCGCGAACGCACGCACGAACGCGTGGACGCGCGCGAGCGGCGGTGAGGTCGTGAGTGGCGCGAGCAGATCGATCGCCTGGCAGGCGCAGAGGATCTCGACCGCGAGCACGTGCGCGGCATTCTGGACGGCGCGTTCCGCCTTGAGTGCGGCGCCCATGCTCATGCTGACGTGATCCTCCTTGTTCGCGGACGTCGGAATGGTGTCGACACTCGCGGGATGGGCGAGCGTCTTCAGCTCCGACGCCAGCGCGGCCGCGGTCACCTGCGCGATCATGTAGCCCGACTGCAATCCGCTCGCCGTCGTCAGGAACGGCGGCAGGTCGCTCAGCGCCGGATTGACGAGACGATCCGAGCGGCGCTCGCTGATCGTGGCGAACTGGGTGGCCGCGATCGCGAGCACGTCGGCCGCGATCGCCACCGGGGCGCCATGGAAGTTGCCGCCGGAGACGATCTCGCGTTCTTCGGCGAACACCATCGGATTGTCGGTCGCGGAGTTGGCTTCGGTCACGACCGTCTGCCGCGCGAACTCGACCGCATCGCGCGCCGCGCCGTGGACCTGGGCCGCGCAGCGCAGCGAGTAGGCGTCCTGCACGCGTCCGCAGTTGGCGTGCGAGGCGTTGA
>DASURJ010000551.1:0-2031 GCA_036280115.1 Gemmatimonadaceae bacterium | reverse complement strand
TCCGCGCTTCGCCGTCCGCGCTTCGCCGTCCGCGCTTCGCCGTCCGCGCCTCGCCGTTCGCGCCTCGCCGTTCGCGCCTCGCCGTTCGCGCCTCGCCGTTCGCGCCTCGCCGTTCGCGCCTCGCCTTTCGCTTTCCCTCCTCCCGACTATCTTGTCGCCACCAACCGCCATACCCGAGGAAATCGCTCCATGCCGCAGTCGTTCGCGCGCCTGATCATTTCGACGGCTACCGCCGCCATTCTCGCCGCTTGCGGCGGCGCCGACGGCGCCGGGAGCGACGCGCGGCTCGTTCGGCCCGATCCGGCCGCCCTGTCCGCTCCGGCCCCGGACTCGTTCAAGGTCGCGGTCGAGACGAGCAAGGGGAACTTCACGATCGTCGCGCGCCGCGACTGGGCACCCCGCGGGGTCGATCGGTTCTATCACCTTGTGCAGAGCGGGTTCTACGACGACGTGCGCTTCTTCCGCGTGCTCCGCGGATTCATGGCGCAGTTCGGGCTTCACGGCGATCCCCGCGTCAACGCCGGGTGGGAGCCGCTGCGCATCCCGGACGACCCGGTCAAGCAAACGAACCGGCGCGGGACGGTCTCGTACGCGATGGCCGGACCGAACACGCGGACCACACAGCTGTTCATCAACTACGCCGACAACGCGAACCTCGACGGCATGGGCTTCGCGCCGATCGGTGAAGTCGTCGAGGGGATGGCGACGGTGGACAGCCTCTACGCGAACTATGGCGAGGGGGCACCCGACGGCAGTGGACCGGACCAGACACGGATCGCGACGCAGGGGAACGCGTACCTGACGCAGAATTACCCGCGACTCGACTTCATTCGCCGGGCGCGCGTCGTTCCCTTCTGACCCCCGCAGCCGCCTAACGCGGCTCGCGAGTCGGACGCGTCCGGGGCGATGGGAGCGGACGGTCCACTCTCCACGCTTCACCCTGCCGCCCCTGCCGGGACGCCGCAGCGTCGCTATTGTTAGCCATCTATGCGACGGATTCTGATCGCTGTCATGGGCCCAGGCGAAGGGGCCGGACAGAAAGAGATGGACGACGCCGCGCTGGTTGGCGAGATGGTGGCGAAAGCGGGGTGGGCCGTGCTGACCGGAGGACGCGTCGCCGGAGTCATGGGGGCAGCGGCGAAGGGCGCGCGTACCGCCGGTGGTCTGACCATTGGCGTCCTGCCGACACCCGACACGCTCGGCGCCTCTCCGGCGATCGACGTCGTCCTCGCGACCGGGCTCGGCGAGGCCCGGAACGCGGTGATCGCGCTCTCCGCCAACGCGTGCGTCGTGTGCGGTATGAACGCGGGGACGGCATCCGAGGTAGCCCTCGCCATTCGCGCGAAGAAGCCGGTCATCCTGCTCCGGGCCGACGAGGCGACGTCGAAGTTCTTTCGCTCGCTCGACGGCGAGGTGGTGCGCGTCGCCATGAGCGCCGGCGAGGCGATCGAGCTGCTCCGCGGCCTGCTCATGGCCGGCGCGCGGCCGCTCTGAGCACGACGTGAGCATCGCACCTAACGCGTTCGCCACGCTGCTCGTCGGACATCGCGAGGTCGTCACACTCTTACCGATGACGGAGTGTATCGCCGCCATGCAGGACGCGCTGGCGACGCTCGCGCGCGGCGGTGCGGTGCTCCCCCTCCGTCAGGTCGTTCGGCTCCCCGGTGGCCCCAATGCCTTCGCGCTCATGCCCGCGGTGCTCGACGTGCCGTCGGCACTCGGCGCGAAAGTCATCACCATCGTCCCGGGGAACGACGCCACGCCGTACGACTCGCACCAGGGCGTCGTCCTCCTGTTCGACACCCAGTTCGGCCGTCTGCTGGCGATTCTCGACGCGAGCTCCATCACCGCACTGCGCACGGCGGCGGTGTCGGCGGTCGCGACGCGGTTGCTCTCGCGCCCGGAGTCACGCACGCTCGCGCTGCTCGGCGCCGGAGTTCAGGCCGCCACGCACCTCGAGGCAATCCGCGCCGTCCGACCGATCGAGGAGGTCCGCGTGTGGAGTCGCTCGGGGACGCGCGCGGAGCAATT
>DASURJ010000550.1:0-4959 GCA_036280115.1 Gemmatimonadaceae bacterium | reverse complement strand
CGCCCAGATCGGGCCCGTTTACATCCGGCTGGACCAGCTCGGGATCTCGTTTGCCGTGGACAACGGGAAGCCGCGCGCGGAACGTAATCTCCGCCTCATCGACCTGCGCGCCGGTGCGAAGTTCCCGCGTGGCATCGCGGTGCACGTCGAGACCGGACTCGTGGCCGGCGGCGGCTCCATCCTGCACGACCCCGATCAGGGCATCTACTTCGGTACCATGGAGCTCGCGTTCCGCGGCGGGCTCACGATGCAGGCGATCTGCCTGGTCGCCACGCGGCTCCCCGACGGATCCAAGGGGTATTCGCTCGTCGCGATTCTGACCTTCGAGCTGGGCAACCCATACCCGATCGGTATGGGGTTCTTCCTGCAGGGGTTCGGCGGGTTACTCGCCGTGCACCGCACGTTCGATGACGTGGCAATGCGAGCGGCGTTGCCGACGGGGCAGTTGCGCCACGTGCTCTTCCCGGCGGACCCGGTACATCACTCGGCGGAGATCCTTCGGGCGCTGCAGACACTGTTCCCGATACGCCGGAAGAGTCACATCTTCGGCTTCCTCGCGAAGATCGGTTGGGCGTCACCGACGCTGGTGCAGTTCGAGCTCGCGCTGCTCTACGAGTGGGGCAACCGGCACCGCCTGATCATCCTCGGTCGCGTGAGCGCCGCTCTGCCGCGTCCCGACCAGGCCGTCCTCAAGCTGAACATGGACGCGGTCGGCATCCTCGACTTCGACGCCGGGACGTTCGCGCTCGATGCGGTGCTGTACGACTCCAAGCTCTGCGGCCGCTTCGTCATCACCGGCGCGATGGCGTTGCGGATGGGGTGGAAAGGGTCGCCGGGATTCGCGCTCGCGGTGGGCGGGCTGCATCCGAAGTTCGTTGCGCCCGCGGGGTTTCCGAGTGTCGCCCGCCTGCAACTGGCGCTCACGAACGGCGACAACCCCAAGCTGATCTGCCGAGCCTATTTCGCGATCACGTCGAACACGGTGCAGTTCGGCGCCGAGGCGTCGCTGTATGCGGCGGCGTACGGCTTCAGCATCCAGGGCAACATCGGCTTCGACGTGCTGATCCAGCTGTTGCCGTTCCACTTTCTCGCCGAGTTCCGGGCGAGCGTTCAGCTCAAGCGCGGCAGCAGCAACCTGTTCAAGGTGACTGTCGCCGGCGCGCTCGAGGGCCCGTTGCCGCTACGCGCGTCGGGGAAGGCGACGTTCGAGATCCTGTGGTGCGACTTCTCCGTCAAATTCAACGCTACGCTCGCGGACGGAGGCGTCCCGAACGACGTCCTCCTCATCGATGTCACCGCGGAGCTGCTCGCCGCGCTCTCCGAGCCGAGGGCGTGGCAGGCGCAGCTGCCTAACGGCGGGAGCCAGCTCGTCGGGCTCCGGCAACCGGTCACGGAGGGTGTGTTGTTACACCCTCTCGGCGCCCTGACCGTGCGCCAGACCGTGGTGCCGTTGGGGCTGACGCGCGACATTGACCGGGTCGGCACCGGGACGCCGAGCACCGACCGGCGTTTCGCGGTCACTGCAACGGCGATCGGTACGAAGTCACAAACGAGAACACCGGTTCGCGAGCTGTTCGCGCCCGGACAGTTCTTCGACATGAGCGACGACGACAAGCTCGCGGCGCCGTCGTTCGAGCCCATGGACGCTGGTGTGACCTTCGGCGATGGTGGTTACACCGCCGGGCCCGGGAAGACCTCACCGTTCGACTACACCGACATCGTCATCGGCGCTGACGGGAACCCCGTGCTCCAGCCCGATCCCTTCCGGCAGGACGGACCCACTGTGCTCGTCATGACAATGGTCAGCGCCTCGGGGGCGTCACGCGTTCGACGCACGCTCGACAAGCGGTTCGCGGCCACGGTCAGCCCGGCGGCGCCCAGCGTCAAGCCCCCGGGATGGACCGCGGTCGAAGTCGGTGCTCCGGCGCCGACCGACGCGACGCTCACGTGGGCGGAAGCGCGTGGTCGAGCACTCGACCGCGCGTCGTTCGTCCTGGTTCCGCGGAGCGAGGTAGTAGGCTCATGAGCGACGCCGATCTCGTTTTCCTGCCGTGGGTACGCCGTGGTGCGGCGGCCGCCTTGCTCGACTCTGACACGTTCACGGCAGCCCAACCCGGACTGGCCAGTACCAAAGCGTTCATCGCCATCAACAACCGGCCGCCTGCGTCGGTCCCGATCACGGTGATGGGACCGGGCTACGTCACGGGTCTCGACCGCCGCCAGGTGGTACGCACCGATCCCGCGCCCGGATCACGCACGTTCGAGCCGAACTACTTTCCCTTGATCGAGCTCGACGAGCCATCGCTGCCGTGGCTGTTCACGCCGGCGGGAGCGAATGCCCAGGCGCGGCTTCGCCCCTGGCTCTGTCTCGTTGTCGTTAGGCTCCAGGATGGCGTCCGGCTCGACCCGCCGGCGTCGGGGCCGCTGCCCGTGCTGCGCATCGGTCGTCCGGCAGATCCGGCCGCCGAACTGCCCGATCTCGACGACAGCTGGGCCTGGGCACACGCGCAGGTGACGTCCGAGGCCGGCGTTTCCATTGAGACTCAGCTCGCCGGCAACCCTGAGCGCACGGTCTCACGGCTCCTCTGCTCGCGCATCCTCGAGCCCGATACCGAGTACGTCGCCTGCGTCGTGCCCACGTTCGCGTTGGGGTGCAAGGCGGGCCTCGGCCAGAAGATCACCACCGAGGACGAGGGTCGACTCGAGCCGGCGTGGACGCTGCCGGCGAGCAGCGTCGAGCTACCCGTGTACTACTCCTGGCAGTTCGTGACCGGCGCCGGCGGCGACTTCCAGTCGCTCGCGATGCTGCTGCGCGCCCGGCCGTTGCCACCGGGAGTGGGCGTGCAACAGGTAGACGTGGGAGACAGTGGGCTGCCCGCCGAGATTCCCGCCGGTACGACGGTGCCGCTGGCGGGTGCGCTCCAACCGGTCGGGTCGAGCGAGGGCGGTTGGCCTAACGCGACCCTCCAGAAGGCATGGGAGGACGCGCTGCGCCCCGTGCTAAACGCACCGGCCACGGTCATGGCTATCGAGGACCCGCTGCTCGCACCGCCGTTGTACGGCGCGTCGCAGGCGAAGCTCGTCCAGCTCGCCGAGGGCTCGCCGAACCGATGGTTCGAGCAGCTCAACCTGGCGCCGGCTTATCGCGCGGTGGCGCACCTCGGCACGCGCGTCGTGCAGGAGCAGCAAGAGGCGCTGATGGCGTCGGCGTGGGACCAGGCTGCGGAGCTCGAGAAGGTCAACCAGCTGCTGCGTCAGGCACAGCTCGGGTGGCGCATCGCGTCGAGCCTGCACACCCGCCACATCAGGCGAATGGACCCCGGCCTCGGGCTTCAGGTGCTCGCGCCGGCACAAGCGAGGATGCTTCGTCGCGGCGGCGCGCTGGCTGAGCTCATCGTAGACACGGGGCTCGCGCGCGCTGCGTTCTCGACGACGCTTCGTCGTGTGGCGCGGCCGCGCGGCGCGGTGAACCGCCGAGTGCAGCGCGTAGCACCGACCCCGCTCCCGCGAACGACGCGCGTGCTGCTGAAGCTCCAGCCCGAGCAGCGGCTCAGTCGCATCGTGTTGCCAAGCGCAGGGCCGGTCACGCTCGAACGAGTGGCGAGCGGATTGATTGCCAACGTGCTCTGGAGCGAGGGCACGGCCGCCGCCGTTGCAGCCGCACCGAGGCGGCCCTTCTTCGCGCTCGTGCCTCTCGGTACTCCGGTGCCGGTCAACCCACCACCGGAGGACTTAGGACTGGAACCAGTGCGCTCGCCAATTCGCCGGCCGGTACCGCCCATCCGCCGGCGTCCGGGCGAGCCACCCGAGCCACCGGAGCCGCCCGAACCGCTGCCGCCGCGACCGCGGCCACCGCGCCCAGTGGATACCGCGGCGGCGAAGCTCTTTCGTGAGGTAGCCGCACAACACCTCGCCCGGTTCATGCCCGAGCGTCCCGTCAAGTCCGTTCCGCCACTGCGCACCGGAGAGCTTGCGACCGCGTTCGCGGAGGCCCTCGCTCGTACGACTCCGACCGAGACGTTTAGCGTCCGCGCTCGCGCAGTGTTCAACCTTCCCGGCAACACCGCGAACAACGGTGTCGCCACGCCCCTGGCGCCCGTCGGACTCTCGCCGGTGTTTCCACAGCCGATGGTCGAACCGCTCGTCGAGATTGCACAGGAGCTGGTCCTGCCTGGGCTCGATCTCGTGCCGCCTAACACGGTCGTACCGCTGCAAACGAACACCCGATTCGTCCAGGCGTACATGGTGGGGCTGAACACCGAGATGGGCCGCGAGCTGTTGTGGCGCGGCTTCCCGGCCGATCTCGCCGCCACATACTTCACCCGGTTCTGGGACAGCTCGGCATCGCCGGGCCGGCCTCCCGACATCGACCCCATCAACCAGTGGGGCGCGCGCCCCCTCGGCGAGGACGCGGCGGACGAGAACTTCGTGATGCTCGTGCGCAGCGAGCTCCTCCGCCGGTACCCCGACGCCATCGTCTACGCGACGAAGGGGGCAGAGCAGCGACACCCGATATTCACCGGCGGCTTCGCCCCCGACGTGCGGTACTTCGGGTTCGACATCGACGCCGACGAGATCGCCGATTGGTCGATCGTCATCCAGGAGCACCCCTCTGCACCCCGGTTCGGCGTCGAGGTGGACACGGATCACGGCGCGGCCACTCACGTGCCGCCACCCGACGCGAACGCGGCGCTCGTCGCTCTCGAGACGCGTCAGATGCCGGTCCGCATCACCATTCCCGCCACGGTGCTCGGCCTGAGCTGATGCCTATCCCCGTGGTGGATCTCGCGCCGATTCTCGCGAATAGCGGCCGCGGCCCAAGCGAGCTGGCGACGGAGCTCGGCCCCTCGGCGCTTCCGCTCGCGCTGCTGCCGGTGCGGCTGGAGACGCGCTTCTTTGGGAATGAGCTGCGTGTTCGCGTGTACCCGGACAAGGTGCACCTCGACTCGCATGACCCTG
>DASURJ010000549.1:0-18678 GCA_036280115.1 Gemmatimonadaceae bacterium | reverse complement strand
CCGAGCGCGACGACGCGGTCGCCCTCGTGCAGCGGGAGCTCGGGATAGAAGTACGAGTTGAAGAACGCGTAGGCGCCGGCGGCGAGTGCCACCCCGACGGCCATGCCGAACCCGCCGACGACCGTGAGAAGCGGCGACTTGCCAAGCATCCGCAGTCCGAGCCGCAAATCGAGTGCGGATGGCGTGGCGTCGCCGCCGAAGACGCCGCGGATGGCGCGAGTAACGCGGTCGAGAATGAATCGCATGACGAAGGAGAAGGTCTCGAGCCAGTACCAGATGGCGGCCGAAACAGCGCCTGAGGTCGCGTGGCGCGCCACGTACAGCTCGTGGAGGTCGCCGTCGACGGCATCGCGCGCTTCGGCGGGCACGGCTTGACGCAGGAGCGCCAGCGCGAAGCGCGGGGGTGTCGGGGAGGTAGTCACCGCGTCCTCAGCGACGCCGGGTCGAGCCCATGCCACATGCGCTCGGCGACGTGGCGTGCCTCGCGCAAAGCCTTCACCCCCTCGGGCTCGAGCTTCGCGTAGCGTCTCCCCTTGCCGCCACGCTCGGGGGTAGGGTCCCCCATCCACGACGAGACGAACCCCTTTTCCTCGAGCCGGCGTAGAGTGATGTAGACCGCGGCGCGGGCGACCCTCCGACCGGTGCGCCGCTCGATCTCTTCGACGATGGGGATACCGTACGCCTCCCCACCGAGATGCGCGATGGCGAGGAGCACCATCTGCTCGAAATCGCCGAGGCCCTGATGTTTCATTGATAAAGAATACAATGCTATCATAAATCCGCAACGAACATCTCTCGTGCGACGGTACCGGCCAGAGCACCAGGCGCTTGCAGGGCACGGCGGAAATACGTAGTGTAGCACACACACTGCAACACCGACACTGATGCTTGTCACCCTGGACCCTCGCGACGAGCGGCCGCTGTACCTCCAGATCGTGGATCAGGTGCGGCGCGCGCTCGTCGTCGGCACGCTCCGGGCCGGGGACCCTCTGCCGTCGGTTCGGGAACTTGCCGGCCAGCTGGTGGTGAATCCGCGGACGGTGTCGCAGGCCTACCGGGAGCTGGAGGGCGAGGGCGTGATCTACGTACGGCGAGGACAGGGGACCTTCGTGGCACCCACCATCCACCCGGACCGCCGAGAGCGACGCGCCCTCGTTCGCGGCGTGGCCGAGCGCGCGGTGGTCGAGGCGCGGCGCAATGGGCTCGGGGTGGACGAGCTGGTCACGATGATCTGGGAAGTGGCGGCCGAAGACGAAGGCGAGGGATCCGCCCCGGTCTCCAACGCCGGGCCGGGTGGGAAGGAAGGAGTCGCGTGACCCACATCGACCTGTCAACCAGCGACTACGCGGTGGCCACCCAGGGGCTGACCAAGCGGTACGGTCGCCAGCCCGCGCTCGACCACGTGGACCTACGCGTGCCCGACGGGGCGGTGTACGTTCTCGTGGGGATCAATGGCGCCGGCAAGAGCACCCTGTTCAAGGTGCTCATGAACCTGGAGCGCCCCGACGCCGGCAACGCGAAGGTCTTCGGGCTGGATACCGGGCGGGATGGTCCCGAGGTCAGGGCGCAGGTGGGCTACGTGCCCGAGCGTCACGATGCGCCGTACCGGTCGATGACGTGCGCCCGCCTGCTCGAGCACGCGGCAGCCTTCTATCCGGAGTGGGACCACGCCTATGCCGACCACCTCACGCGCGCCCTCGGCGTCCGGCCAGAGCGGCGGGTCGGTGGGCTGTCGAAGGGCGAGACGAGACGCCTCCAACTCGTGCTGGCGCTCGCATACCGCCCTCCGCTCCTGCTGCTCGACGAGCCCACCGACGGGCTCGACCCGGTCGTCCGTCGCCGCGCGTTGACGTTGTTGGCCGAGCACCTGGCTGACGCTCCGGCGACTGTCCTGATCGCGACGCACAACATCCACGAGCTGGAGAGTCTCGCGGACCACGTCGGCGTGCTCCGGGAAGGGCGTTTGGTCGCCCAGATGGCGCGCGAAGAATTACATCGCACGGTGCGCAGCTACCAGTTGGAAGTGCCCGACGGGTGGGCGGCACCTCCGGAGCTGCAGGCATCCGGGATGCGGCGCTCGAGCGCCGGACGTGACGCCCGATGCACGGTGATTGGTGAGGAGCGCGAGGTCACGCTACGCCTGACCGCGGCCGGGGCGCGCGTGCGCCAAGTGAGTAAGCTGGCGCTCGAGGACGCGGCGCTCGCTTTCCTTCCCGAGGACCCGTCATGATGACGGCACCAGCTTTCCAGAACGCCGACGCGCGGGAGAGGCCCACGCGGGGGGAGAGAGATCGCCCGAGAATGCCGGCGCTGAGCGCCGTGCTGCGGGAGCACATTCGCGTGACGGGGCTCGTGCTGCGCGGTCCGGCGCTGATCGCGGCGGCGCTCATCGGGTTGGTGACGCTGGTAGCGTGGCTCCAGAGCGTGAGCATGGGGGTTGTGCTCTACTTCTACGAGTGGCCGACCCTCCTGCCCGGCCTCATGGGCGCTCTGCTGCCCGTCGCGGTGTGGGCGCGGGACGAGCGCTCCGGGCATGGCTACCTCTGGACGCTCCCGGTGGACCGCCGCCGGCACGCCTTCACGAAGGTCTTCGCCGGCTGGGTGTGGCTGATGGTTGGGGTCGCGCTCTTCGCGCTCTGGCGGCCCGTACTCACCCTCGCCTCTGGCGGCCGGGTGCTCCCGCCGGAAACGCTGTACCTCCTCACCACCCACGTCCCGCTGGCTGGACCGCTCGACCAGACGACGTTACAAGCCGTGCGTTGGACCCCGAGCCCGCTGATCTGGGCCGTCCCTTTCACTGCGGCGACCGGCAGCTACCTGCTCGGTAGCGCCCTCGTGCTGGCAAGCCGCCGCCCGCTTCGATGGGTGATCGGCACCGTGCTCGCGTACGCGATCGTGTCCGTCGTCAGCGACGCGGCGGGCGCGCAGTTCCGGGTGAGTTGGCTGATGGACGCGCCGGGGGGCCTCCTGGAGCGGCTCGTCCAAGGCCGCTACGGACTCGACGCGCTGTTGACCGCGCGGACCGGAACGCTCAGCACCATCGTGCCCCTGGCGACGGGGCAGCGGGCAATGGTCTGGAGGGCGGTGCCCGACCTCAGCGACTGGCACATCGCCACCTTTGTCTGGACCGGCGCTGGCCTGCTCGCGCTCTGGCTCGCGGCGTTCCGACATCGCGAGCAACGGCGGGCCTGAGCGAAACCCGGTGCGGTTGCGGGTCGTACGACGGAGATGTAGTGTAGCACACACACTGCCACACCATCTCCTCCGCCCCTGGCAACATGGAACTCCGGATCGAGCACCTCTCGAAGACGTACCCCAACGGGGTGCACGCGCTGCGTGATGTCACGCTGACGATTCCGCGCGGCATGTTCGGGCTCCTTGGCCCGAACGGCGCGGGGAAGTCGACCCTCATGCGTACGATCGCCACTCTCCAGGAGCCAGATGCCGGCTCGATCACGTTGGGCGAGCCCGGGTCAGCACCAGGGCAGGCGATCGACGTGCTGCGCGAAAAGGACCGCGTGCGCCGCACCCTCGGCTACCTCCCGCAGGAGTTCGGCGTCTACCCGTCCGTGAGCGCGGAGCGGCTCCTGGAGCATTTCGCGGTGCTCGAGGGGTTCACGGACCGCGCGACGCGGAGACAGGTCGTCGAGGCGCTCTTGCGGCAGACCAACCTGTGGGACGTGCGGAAGCAGCGGCTCGGTGGCTACTCTGGTGGGATGCGCCAGCGGTTCGGCGTCGCGGTCGCGTTGTTAGGCAACCCGACGCTGATCATCGTCGATGAGCCCACGGCCGGACTCGATCCCGCCGAGCGCGTGCGCTTCCTCAACCTGTTGAGCGAGATCGGCGAAAACAGCGTCGTCATCCTCTCCACGCACATCGTAGAGGACGTGAGTGAGCTGTGCAGCCGGATGGCGATAATCGACCGCGGCGAGATCCTGCTCGAAGCCGAGCCGCTCGCCGCGATCGCCGCGCTGCAAGGCCGTGTGTGGAAGCGTGTCATCTCGAAGCAGGAGCTTCCGCAGATCGAGCGAGACTACCGCCTGATCTGCACGAAGCTGCAGGCCGGCCGCACGGTGGTTCACGTCTACGCCGATGCAGAACCGGGGCGAGAGTTCGAGCCGGTCGAGGCGGATCTGGAGCACGTCTACTTCAGCGTCATGGCGGGGCACCATGGTGCGCGTGCCGAGCAGGATCGCCGCGACCGCGTACTGGTGGCAGCGTCGTGATGCGCGCCCAAACGAACCGCGGAATGCGCGCGGGGATGCTCGGCGAAGTGTTTCGCTTCGAGGTCGGCTACCGGCTGCGCCGACCATCGACGTGGATCTACGCCGCGGTTCTCTTCGGCGCGCCATTCCTCTTGATGCACGCCATCAACGGCAGCAGCCAGTACGTGAATGCGCCCCAGATGCTGATGACCGTGTCGGGGGTCCTCGGCGGCATCGGCATGATCGTGAGCGCCGGCGTGTTCGGCGACGCGGCCGCGCGCGACGTGAGCTCGCGGATGTACGCGCTCTTCTACACGTCGCCGCTGCGCGAGGGGGACTATGTCGTGGGCCGCTTCCTTGGCGCGGTCGCGATCAACGCGGTGCTGGTGCTCGGCATCCCGCTTGGGCTCCTGGTGGCGTCCCTGATGCCGTACATGGAGCCGGGGAAGTTCGGCCCGGTGCAGCTCGCCGCGTACGTGCAGATGTACGTCCTGATGCTGCTCCCCAACATGGTGCTCATCGGCGCCTGCATGTTCGCCGCTGCAGCGTTCACTCGGCGGGCGATGGCGACGTACGTGGGCGGGCTCGTGCTGTACGTCATCGGCACGCTCGCGGGCGACCTCACGGACGGCTTTTCCAACCGCATGCTCTCGGCGCTCGCCGATCCGTTCGGTAGCGCCGCGCTCGCCGAGGTGACGCGGTTCTGGACGCCAGTCGAGCGGAATGCGCGGCTCATCGGGTGGCCGGAGATCGTGGTGTGGAACCGGGCGATCTGGCTCGCCGTCGCGTGCGGCGTACTCGCGGTGCTCGCCGCGCGTTTCCGCTTTGGACAGCCGAAGAGCGTCGCACCACGCCGCTGGTGGCGCCGCGCGGTGGTCGACCCCTCGACTGCGCTCGGGGCAGGCACGGCGGCTACCCTCCGGGCGAGCGAACGGGTCGCGCCTAACGCTGTTGCACGTGCGACCGACGCCGAACGTGCATTCTCGTTTGGCGCACGCGTGCGGCAGACGTTCGCCGTCGCGGCCCGTGCCTGGCGCGAGATCGCGGCGACGCGGGCGTTTCTCGTCATCCTCGCCGGCGCCCTCGCCTTCGTTTTCGTCTTTGGCTGGGACGTGGGCGCGGAGGTGTTCGGCACGTCCATGTGGCCGGTCACGCACCTCATCGCGGGTACCGTGCTGAGCACCGCGCTCGGGCCGGTGATGGCCATCCTCATCGCCATTTTCGCTGGTGAGCTCGTGTGGCGCGAGCGCGACGTCGGCATGGGGGACATCGCGGACGTCGCGCCCGTGCCTAACGGCGTGGCGCTGTTCGGCCGCTTCCTCGCGCTCATCGCCATGCTCGTCGTGCTCCAGGCGGTGCTCATGGGGGCAGGTATGCTCCTGCAGGCGCTCCGCGGCTACCACCGGTACGAGCCGCTGGTGTACCTCAAGCTCCTCTTCGGAATCAAGCTCGTCGACTACGTTCTCCTCGCCGCCCTCGCGATGGCGGTGCACGTGATCGTGAACCACAAGTACGTCGGGCACCTCCTCGTCGTCCTGTACTTCGCCTCGACCACGGTCTCCGGACTGCTCGGGCTTCACAACCAGATGCTGATCTACGCCTCGGATCCGGGGTGGGTGTGGTCGGACCTGAACGGCCTCGCGCCGTTCGTCGAGGGGCTCGTCTGGTTCAAGTTGTACTGGGCGGGGTGGGCGCTTCTGTTCGCCGTGCTCGCGAGCCTGTTCTGGGTGCGCGGTCGCGAGCGCGGGTTTGCGCGCAGGCTCGCGCTCGCGCGGCAGCGTCTTCGTGGACCGGCATTGCGCGCCGCGGTGGTGGCGGTTGCACTCGTCGTGTCGTTAGGCGGGGTCGTGTTCTACAATACGCACGTCCTGAACGCCTACGAGCCACCCACAGACGTCGCGGCGCGGAAGGCGGAATACGAACGTCGTTACAAGCGCTACGAGAACGCCCCGCAGCCGAATATCACGGCCGTGCAGATGCACGTCGAGCTCTACCCGAAGGAGCGCGCCGCGGAGATTCGCGGGACGTTCCTGCTCGTCAACCGGACCGTACGCCAGATCGACTCGCTGCACGTGCTCCTGCACCAGGACGCCGAGACGCGCTCGGTGCGCTTCGACCGTTCGGCGCGGCTCGTGGTCGACGACACCGCGATGCGGTACCGGATCTACACGCTCGAGCGGGCGCTCGCGCCGGGAGACTCGCTCACGATGCGCTTCGAGGTCGCTTCCCGTCCGCGTGGCTTCCGCAACGAAGGCGCGCCGACGCAGGTCACGCCTAACGGTACGTATTTCGAGGGGTACTGGCTCCCGATCCTTGCTTACCAGGCCGGGCGCGAGGTCGTGGACGCCACAACCCGGCGCGAGCAGGGACTTCCACCGCGCGCACAGGCGCCGAGTGCCGGAGACGTGGACGCACGGGAGGCCGGGCGGCGTGTCGAGATGGTCGATGTCGAGACGACCATCGGCACGGATGCCGACCAGATCGCGGTGACGTCGGGAGCGCTCGTGCGAGAGTGGCGGGAGAAGCATCGGCGCTACTTCCATTATCGGACCGACGCGCCCATTCGTTTCGCCGGTACGATTCTCTCCGCGAAGTACGCGGTGAAGGCGGCCACGTGGAATGGGATGCCGCTCCGCCTCTATTACCATCCGACGCACGACGTGAACGTCGACCGGATGATGCGGAGCATGCGCTCGTCGCTCGCGTACTACTCCGACCAGTTCGGGCCGTATCAGTTCCGGGAGCTTCGCGTCGTGGAGTTCCCGCGATACCAATCGTTCGCGCGCGCACATCCGCACACGATCATCTTCTCCGAGGGAGGTGCGTTCCTCACGCGCATCGACTCGGGCGAGGTCGACCGCACGTTCTTCGTCGTGGCGCACGAGACCGCGCACCAGTGGTGGGGCGGGCAGGTCATCCCGACCCTCGCCCCGGGTGCGGGAATGGTGTCGGAGACGCTCGCGCAGTACAGCGCGATGATGGTGCTGGAGCGCGAGTACGGCGTGGACATGGCGCGTGAGTTCTACGACTACAACATGAATGGCTACCTGACCGGGCGGACCGTGTTCACGAACCGCGAGGCGCCGCTGCTCGACGTCTACGGCCAGGCGTACGTGCACTACTTCAAGGGCGCCGTGGCCATGTACACGCTGCGCGAGCGCCTCGGGGCCGGCGTGGTGAACGGGGCGCTGCGACGCTTTCGCGAGAAGTACGCGGGGGTGGACGCACCGCCGGCAACGTCGCGCGCGCTCTACGCCGAGCTCGAGGCCGTCACGCCGGACTCGCTACGCGGGCTGCTCTCGGACCTGTTCGAGCACATCACGCTCTGGGACGTGCGCACGGATTCGGTGCGAGCGGAGCCTGACGGCGCCGGTGCGTGGCGCGCAACGCTCTATGTCGACGCGTCGAAAGCGCGCGCGGACAGCGTCGGACGGCAAACGCCGATCCCGATGGACGACCTCATGGAGGTAGGCGTGTTCGCGGACCGCACGGGGAGTCCGGGTGACCTCGGAGAAGTCCTCTCCCTGAAGCAGCACCGCATACGCACCGGCAAGCAGGCAATCACGGTGGTCGTGCCGCGCCGCCCCGCGCGTGCCGGCGTCGATCCGTATCGCAGGGTCATCGAGCGCGTGCGCGACGACAACGTCGCAGCGGTCGGGACCGAACCGGCGCAGCGGTGACCGTTAGGTGCGGGTCGCGATCAGGAGGCCGGCTTCATCTGCACGCCAGCCATGAGCGCGCCCTCGCTGCCATCGATTCCAACCAACTCGAACTCGACGGTGCGATCGCCTTTCGGGCTCGCCTGCCAGAGGCGCATCTCGCGGCCCTGGCGAGTGTACCAGCCTGTTGCGATCGATCCGTTCGCGCTGTGGCTGTAGGTCCCGTCGGCGAAGAAATCCCACAGATGCTCGATCATCTGTGCATCGGTGTAGACGAACGTGCGGCGAAACGTCGCCTGCGGCTCGAAGGGCGGACGCCCGGACGCGCCCGCGGTTTCCGGCGCGGCGGTCGCGGCCGCACCGTACGCGTCGGCGGCGAGACGGTTGCAGTCCTCGGCGCGCGTCACGTCGCCACGCTGCTTGTAGTATTGCGCGAGCATCATCTGGATGCGCGTGGCGTCGGTCAGGTCGCCTTTACGGTGCACTTTCACGAACAGGAGGATCTGGCGCTCGACGTCGGTCGTGGGAGTCGACGGGAGCCCAGAGAGGTCGAAGCGCTCGACATCGCGAACCGGCTTCGTCGCTTGAGCTGGGAGCGAGGGGGCGAGGCAGAGGAGCAGGGCGGAGAGCAGGATGCCGGCGCGCATTGGCGTGTCCTCCGGTTTAGAGAGTCCGGGCGTCGCCCCAACATCGGTCCCGTGGCTTGCGCGGTCAGTCAGCGGATCGGGCAGGGCGCGTCAGCCGCTGCCCGACAGGGAGACCAGATGCTCGAGAGCAAGGCTGACGCCCGGGCCAGCCGGCTCGACCGGCGCCAGCGGTTCGGACGCCGCGGCTTCCACTTCCGCCGCGCGCCGAACGTCGCGCCGTCGCAGGAAGTCGATACACTGGTTGTGCGCGATGCGGAACACCCACGGACCGAGCGATTTTCGGTCGTCGAAGGAGTCGAGCTTTCGGTAGGCCTGAAACAGCGCATCCTGAACGATGTCTTCGCCGTCGAGCACCGACCCCACCATGCGCGAGCAGTACCGATGCAAGCGGGGGCGTAGCTGACCAATCGTTTCGAGGAAGGCGACATACCGAGCATCGAAGAGTCCGGCTGGTGGCGCCTGCGATTCGCTCATACGGCTAGTACGGACCCCGCGTCACTCAGGATACGTCCAACGCGCGGCGACGGTCGGAGTCGACAAGTCGCCCAGGCCTCCTCTTGACGGCTACAGGAGCGCACCGCATCTTCCCTCGACAGCTACAGAAACCCTCCCCGCAGGAGCCCGACGTGGCCGCCCGACTCCAGACCGATGCCCTCCGGGGCTCGCTCGACCTGCTGGTCCTCAAGACGCTCTCACTCGCGCCCATGCACGGGTGGGGGATCAGCCAGCGCGTCCAGCAGATCTCCGACGGCGTGCTCGAAGTCAACCAGGGCTCGCTGTATCCCGCGCTCCAGCGCCTCGAGAAGGACGGCCTGATCACGAGCGAGTGGGGAACGACCGACAACAACCGTCGCGCCCGCTACTACCGGATCACCGCCTCGGGCCGCAAGGCGCTGGGCGACGAGCTGGAGAGCTGGCGCCGCTTCGCCGCCGGCCTCGAGGCCGTGCTACGCACTGGCTGAGCGCGACGCACCAGAGACCACCGGTGCACAACAGCGCGTTCGTCACCGCACATCGGCATCATCGTCAACGGAGCATGTAATGAGCTGGCTCGAAGGGTCGCGTACGCGCCTGCGCCTCCTGTTCGGTCGTCGCGCCGCCGAGTCGCGCGCCGACGAGGAGTTCCGCTTCCACCTCGACATGGAGACGGACCGCCTCGTGCGCGAGGCCGGACTCTCGCGTGACGAAGCCCGTCGCCGTGCGCTCGCCGCGTTCGGCGGCGTACAGCACCACCGGGAATCGATGCGTGATGGCCGCGGCCTCGCGTGGCTGTCGGGTCTCTCGCTCGACTTCAAGCTGGGCTTCCGAATGCTCGTGAAATATCCCGGGCTCACCGTCATCGGCGGCCTCGCGATGGCGTTCGGCATCTGGTTCGGGGCCGTCACCTTCCAGATGTTCGGTACGCTGACGGGCACCAAGCTGCCGCTCCCGGACAGCGATCGCATCGTGAAGATCCAGAACTGGGATATCAAGACGCTCGAGGACGAGGATCGCGTCCTGTACGACTACCAGCTCTGGCGCTCCGCGCGGTCGCTTACGGACGTCGGCGCCTATCGCGGCGCGAGCGTCAACCTGGTGGGCGCGGACGGTGGCGCGCAGCCCGCGGCGGCGGCGGAGATCACCGCGTCCGCGTTCCGCATCGCCCCCGAGCGTCCGCTCCTCGGTCGTGTCCTCGACGAGTCGGACGAACGTGCCGGCGCGGCACCCGTGGTCGTGCTCGGCCACGGCGTGTGGGCCAGGCGTTTCAACCGTGACCCGCAGATCGTCGGTCGCGCCGTGAAGATCGGGACCGGCTTCGCGACCGTCGTCGGCGTGATGCCGGAAGGATTTACGTTCCCCATGGCGCACGAGCTGTGGCTGCCATTGCGCACGGACGTCGCCGGCGTGGAACCGCGGGGCGGCTTCCCCATCACCGTCTTCGGCCGCCTCGCGCCCGGCATGACGCTCGAGACCGCACGGGCGGAGCTGACGGCGTTAGGCAGGCGGCTCGCCGCGGAACATCCGACGACGCACGCGCAGCTGCAGCCGCACGTGCTCCCGTACGCGCAGATGTCGGTCGACACCGGCGAAATGACGCAGATGAAGGCGCTGACCTACGTCTTCGTCGTCGCGCTCGTGATGGTGGTGTGCAGCACCGTGGCGCTGCTCCTCTTCGCCCGCGCGGCGTCGCGGGAGACGGAGCTCCTCGTCCGCAGCGCGCTCGGCGCGAGCCGCCGGCGCATTGTCGCGCAGCTCTTCGCCGAGGCGCTCGTGCTGGCCGGCCTCGCGGCGGCCGTCGGCCTGGCGGCGGCGCAGCTCGCTCTGACGCGCTGGGGCAAGCCATACCTCATGATGGCTTTCGACACCACGATGCTCCCCTTCTGGTTCGACCTCGATCTGTCGGCTTCGACGATCGTCGCCGCGCTCGCGCTCGCGCTGATCGGGGCTGTGGTGGCTGGGGTGATGCCGGGGCGGAAGATCACGCGCGGGATCGGGACGCGGCTTCGAGCGGGCACGGCCGGCGGCGGCGGCGTGAGCTTCGGCGGCGTGTGGACGGCGGTCATCGTCGTGCAGATCGCGCTCACCGTGGCGTTGCCGTCGGTCGTGATGCTCGTGCGCGGAGAGACTCGACGCGTCGAGTCGTACGACTTCGGGTTCCCCGCGCAGGAGTACCTCGCCGTGACCCTCGGCGCCGACGGCGCGGCGGATGAAACGATGGCGCCCGAGGCGCTCGCCGCCATGGGCGCTCGCCTTGGCGCCTCGATCGAGGCGCTGCGCCAGCGGCTGGAAGCCGAGTCTGGAATCGCCGGCGTGACGTTGGTCGATGAGTTGCCGGGAGAACATCACGCCTATCGGCGCCTCGAAGTGGTGTCCTTGGCGGGTAGTGCACCCTCCTGGGTGGCAACCGCTTCGATCCATCCTTCCTACTTCGACGTCCTGCAGGCGCCGGTGCGCACGGGGCGCGCGTTCACCAACACCGATCGTTCGTCCGACGCTCGCGTCGTGATCGTCGATCAAGCCTTCGTGGACTCCGTGATGTCCGGACGCAATCCGATCGGTCATCGCGTGCGCCTTGGCACGAGGGCGCAGATCGACTCGAACGCGGCCGCTTTGCCGTGGTACGAGATCGTTGGCGTGGTGAAGGACCTTGGCATGTCCAGCTCCGCAATGCCCCAACGTTGGCCCGGAGTGTACCTGCCATTCGTTCCGGGGAGCAGCCAGGGCCCCCCCAAGATGATCGTGCACATCCGGGGCGACCCCATGTCCATTGCGCCACGCGTCCGCGAGCTGGCGACTGCGGTCGACGCGTCGCTCCGGGTAGAGAAGGTGACCCGTCTCGACCTAACGACGGCGCCAATGCTCTGGCTCCATCGCCTGTGGATGCGGATCATCATCGGCCTGACGGGGGTCGCGCTTCTGCTCTCGCTGTCGGGTATTTACGCGGTGCTGTCGTACATCGTCGCGCGTCGTACGCGGGAGATCGGAGTACGCGTGGCACTGGGCGCGGGCGCGCGTCGGGTGATCACGTCGATCTTCAGGCGCCCGCTCATTCAGGTGACGCTGGGCGTGATCGCGGGCGCCGTGCTCATCGCCGTCGGCGCGAGAACCGTGGCGAATACAACGCAGTTCGAGGGGACGGGGATCGGCGGGCTGACGCTCGGCGACATCCCGATGCTCGTCGGGTACGCGATCCTCATGCTCGGCGTGTGCACGCTCGCGTGCGTCGTGCCCACCCGCCGCGCCCTCCGGGTGCAGCCGACGGAGGCGCTGAGGGCCGAATGATGGCAGCAACCCGTCCGCGGAGCATTCCATGACGTGGTTCCACGCCGCCCGTGCGCGCCTCCGTCTCCTGGCCCCGCGCGCCGCCGAGGCCAGGATCGATGACGAGATCCGCTTCCACATCGAGATGGAGACGGAGCGGCTCGTGCGCGAGCACGCGCTCGATTCCGACGAAGCGAGGCGGCGTGCACTCGCGACCTTCGGCGGCGTGCAGCAGCATCGCGAGACCCTCCGCGAAGGCCGCGGCACGGCCTGGCTCAGCGGGCTCTCGCTCGACCTGAAGCTGGGCTTCCGGATGCTCACCAAGTATCCCGGCCTCACGGTCGTCGGCGGGTTGGCGATGGCCTTCGGGATATGGTTCGGGGCCGTCACCTACCACATGTTCGGGCTCATCACGAGCACGAAGCTGCCGCTGCCGGACGGCGACCGCATCGTGAAGATCCTCAACTGGGACGCGAAGGCGAACCAGGAGGAGGGTCGCGTGCTGTACGACTACCAGCTCTGGCGCTCCGCGCGGTCGGTCACCGACCTCGGCGCCTACCGCGACGCCAGCGTCAACGTGGTTGGCGCGGACCGCGGCGCGCGGCCGGCGGCGGCAGCCGAGATCACCGCGGCGGCGTTCCGCATCGCCCCCGAGCGTCCGCTGCTCGGCCGCGTCCTCGCCGAGTCGGACGAGCGGGCGGGCGCGCCCCCGGTGGTGTTGCTCGGCCACGACGTGTGGGCAAACCGCTTCGATCGCGATCCGGGGATCGTCGGGCGCACCGTGCAACTCGGCAACGGCTTCGCGACGGTCGTGGGCGTGATGCCGGAAGGGTACGGGTTCCCCATCTCGCACGACCTGTGGCTGCCGCTGCGCACCGACGTACCCGGCGTGGAGCCGCTGGGTGGCGCCGGCATCAAGGTCTTTGGGCGCCTCGCGCCGGGCATGACGTTCGAGACGGCGCAGGCGGAGCTGACGGCGTTAGGCAGGCGGCTCGCCGCCGAGCATCCGACGACGCACGCGCAGCTCCGGCCACACGTGCTTCCGTATACGAAACCGGATCCCGACAGCGGCGACATGCCGCAGGTGAAGGCGCTGACCTACTCCTTCATCGTCGCGCTCGTGATGCTGGTGTGCAGCACCGTGGCGCTGCTCCTGTTCGCCCGCGCAGCCTCGCGGGAGACGGAGCTCCTCGTCCGCAGCGCGCTCGGCGCGAGCCGCCGGCGCATCGTGACGCAGCTCTTCGCCGAGGCGCTGGTGCTGGCCGGCGTCGCGGCGGTGGCCGGGCTGGCGGCAGCGCAATTCGCGCTGACCCGCTTGGGCGAGCCATACCTCGAGATGAACTACGGTCGGCTTCCCTTCTGGTACGAATTCAACCTGTCGCCCGCGACCATCATCTTCGCTCTCGCCCTCGCGGTGGTCGGGGCGGTGGTGGCGGGGGTGATGCCGGCGCGGAAGGTCACCCGCGGGCTCGGCACGCAGCTGCGCGCGCGAACCGCCGGTGGCGGCGGCGTGAGCTTCGGCGGCGTGTGGACGGCGGTCATCGTGACGCAGATCGCGCTCACCGTCGCGTTGCCGGCGGTTGTGATGCTCGTGCGCAGCGAGAGGGAACGCATCGCCGCGTACGACTTCGGCTTTCCAGCGCAGGAGTATCTCGGCGTAACCCTCGGCATCGACGGTCCAGCGGAGGAAACGCCGACACCCGAGAGGGGCGCGCTGCTCGGCGCCTCGGTCGAGGCCATGCGCCGGCGGCTGGAAGTGGAGCCGGGCGTTGCCGGCGTGACGTTCGTCGATCGGCTGCCGGGAGAATATCGCCCGGCTCGGCGCCTCGAAGTGGTGTCGCTGCCGGGAACCCCTTCCTCCCTGGTGAGAACGGCACGGATCCATCCGTCGTACTTCGAGGTGCTCGAGGCGCCGATGATCGCGGGGCGCGCGTTCACGAACGCCGATGTCTCGCCGGACGCTCGCGTGGTCATCGTCGATCAGGGTTTCGCGGACCGGGTCATGCCGGGACGCAACGTGATCGGCCATCGCGTACGCTTGAGCTCGGGGCCGATGCTCGACTCGAACGTGGCGCAGCTGCCGTGGCACGAGATCGTCGGCGTGGTGAAGGAGCTCGGCATGTCGGACGTCGGGCAGCGGTCACGGCCCGCAGGGGTGTACCTGCCGTTCGTGCCCGGCAACCGGGGCGCACTCAGCATGATCGTGCAGGTCCAGGGCGACCCGCTGTCGATCGCGCCACGCGTCCGCGAGCTGGCGACGAGGGTGGACGCGTCGCTTCGCGTCGAGCGGATGCAGCGCCTGGATCAGGTGGCTGACGACGACCTGTGGTTCTTCGGGCTGTGGATGCGAATCATCGTGGGTCTCACGGCCGTCGCGCTGTTGCTGTCTCTCGCGGGCATTTACGCCGTGCTGTCCTACACCGTCGCGCGTCGCACGCGCGAGATCGGCGTGCGGGTGGCACTGGGTGCGAGCGCGCGCCGGGTGATCACATCGATCTTCAGACGACCGCTGACTCAGGTGACGCTGGGCGTGATCGCGGGGAGCGTCCTGATCGGCGTCGGGGCGATCGTCGCTGGGAACTCGAGGCAGTTCCAGGGGACCGAAATCGGGGTGCTGACGTTCGGCGACGTCGCGCTGCTCGGCGGGTATGCGATCGTCATGCTCGGCGTGTGCATGCTTGCCTGCGTGGTCCCGACGGTGCGGGCGCTGCGCGTGCAGCCCACGGAGGCGCTGCGGGCTGAATAGCATAGCGTTCCGCATGAACACGCCGCAGTACGCGATCATCGACCCGCAGGCGTGCTGCGCTATCCGGGCCATCGACGACAAGCCGTCGTCCAAGGTCAAGGACATCGCGGTTCTGAAGAACTACGTTCGAGCCGCACTCGACGCCGGCTCGCGGAGAACTCCATGGCCGTCACCAGACGCAGCCTTACGGCTGCGACGTGAGATACTGACCAATCCGGCACGCGGAACGCCGGGGAAAGGCGTCGGGGAACTGCGCGAACCACGAGGAACGTGCGGGCGATCGTACCCACGATTCGCAGGTTCGTACCCCCGGAGCCGAGCTCAGTCCCCGGCCCTTGGCGTACGACGGGTCGGTGTCACATACTGGCGAGTCGCCCGCAGCGCTTTCGCCAGAAACGTCGAACGCATTCGTTCACACCACTTCCGGGAGACGGGCCATGATCGGCAGCAGACGGGCGCTTCCCTTCATCCTGCCGCTGGCGTGCGCGGCTGCGCTCGCCGGATCGGCGGTTCCCCGTGGCCAGACCGAGCCGGAACCCATCGCGCCCGTGGCCGAATACGAGTTCGTCGAGATGCTGACGGCGGCGGACGCGTTTCTGGCCAGTCTCTCGGCGGCGCAACGGTCGAAAGCGCTGTTCGCGTTCGACGATGCCGAACGACTCAACTGGCATTTCGTGCCCCGCGCGCGGCGTGGGCTGCCGCTCAAGGAAATGTCCGCGGAGCAGCGGGAGCTGGCCCGTGGGATTCTCCGGGCGGGTCTCAGCCGGCGGGGCTACCTCACCGCGAGCACGATCATCGACCTCGAGCTCATCCTGCGTGAGTTGGGTGAGAACCCGACGTTCCGCGATCCCGAGCTGTACTACTTCAGCGTTTTCGGCACCCCGTCTCGTACGGCGGCGTGGGGTTTCCGGGCGGAAGGACACCACCTCTCGCTCAACTTCACGCTCGTCCGGGACACGCTGATCGCCGTCGCTCCGGCATTCTTCGGCGCCAACCCGGCCGAGGTGCGCGGCGGTACGCGCAAAGGGCTTCGGGCGCTCGCGGATGAGGAGGACATCGGCCGAGAGCTGGTGCTCTCGCTCGACGAACGCCAGCGTGCCCGCGCGATCATCTCTGCAGAGGCGCCGCGCGACATCGTGACCGGCAACACCGCGCGCGTCGAACCGCTGTCGCCTACCGGTATTCCCGTGACCGAGCTCCGGCCGGAGCAAGGCGCGATTCTCGTTAGGTTGCTCGACGTGTACCTCGGTCGGATGGCGGACCCGCTCGCCGCGCGTCGCCGGGCGGCGCTCGAGCGGACGGATTTCGCCAAGGTGGCGTTCGCCTGGGCAGGATCGACACGGCGCGGCGAGGCGCATTACTACCGCATCCAGGGTCCGAGCTTCCTCGTCGAATACGACAACACGCAGAACGGCGCGAACCACATCCACACGGTCTGGCGCGATTTCGACGGCGACTTCGGCCGCGATCTCTTGCGCGAGCACTATCGCAGCGCCGGCCCCTCGCACGGCCACTGAGGCGTGCAGTCGAAGCCGGATTAGGATCGTACCGAGTGGTTGTGGAGCCGCGGAGCCGGCGACGCTGGCTGGAGACGGCGCTCGTCTTCGCCGCCTGGACGGTCTTCGGACTGCTCCTGGCGAACCAGGGCTACATGCAGTCGCAGCTGCGTGGCCAACCGGTGCCCTGGGTGCGGGTTCTGCGGCCCGGCCTGTTGGACGCGTACCTGTGGGCGTTCGCCACCCTCGCCATCTTCTGGCTGGCGCGGCGCTTTCCCCTCGAGCGGGGGCGCGTGCTTCAGGGCATCGCGGTACACACTGTCGCCGCTGTCGCGCTCACGCTCGCGCGCGCCGGCTTCATGGTCGAGCTGAGCCAGCAGGTGGATTGGCTCGGTGTGCGGTCCTTCAGTCGCCAGTTCTGGGGATCGTCCAGCGTGAACTTCATGTTCTACGCCCTCCTGCTCGGCATCGCCCACGCCGTGCTCTATCACGCGCGCTATCGTGAGCGCGAGCGGGACGCAGAGAGGCTGGCGGCCGGCCTGACCGAGGCGCGGCTGCAGGCGCTCAAGATGCAACTGCAACCGCACTTCCTCTTCAACACGCTGAACGCGATCTCGGCGCTCATCCCCGCCGATGCGAAGCCCGCCAGGCGAATGCTCGCCCGTCTCGGTAACCTCCTGCGCATCACCCTCGAGCACGAGGAGACGCAGGAGGTGACGCTGCGCGAGGAGCTCGTCTTTCTCCAGCCCTACCTGGAGATCGAGCAGGCACGCCTGGAGGACCGGCTGACGGTCGTGATGGAGATCGCGCCCGAGACGCTGGACGCACGCGTCCCCCACCTGGTCCTGCAGCCGCTGGTGGAGAACGCCATCCGCCACGGCATCGCACCTCGCATCGAGCCGGGGAGCGTGAAGATCTCCGCGACCAGCCGGACGTCTGTGCCGGGTGACCGCGTCCTGCATCTGGAAGTGCGGGATGATGGGCGCGGAGTGGACCGGGACAATCAGGCCAGGACCCGGAGGGGAGTGGGGCTGACCAACATCCGGTCTCGGCTCGAACAGCTCTACGACGGCGCGCATCGCTTCGAGCTCGAGAATCACCCCGAGGGAGGGGTGGTCGTGCGGATCACTCTTCCCTTTCGCCGCGCGGAGCAGGGCGCAGGAGAGGAGGAGAAGTCCGAGCGATGAGGATCCGCGCCGCAATCGTCGACGACGAGCCGCTGGCGCGTCGGCGCATCCGCACCCTGCTCATGGAAGCACGGGATGTCGAGGTCATCGCCGAATGCGCGAACGGAAAGGATGCGATCGGGTCACTCGAAGCGTCGCCGCCGGATCTGCTCTTTCTGGACATTCAGATGCCCGAGGTCGACGGCTTCGACGTTCTGCAGGCGATCGGCGTCGGTCATGTGCCCGTCGTGATTTTCGTCACCGCTTACGACCAGTTCGCCCTGCGCGCCTTCGAGGCCCACGCGCTGGATTACCTACTGAAGCCATTCGACGACGAGCGTTTCGAGGTAGCGCTGCAGCGCGCGCGCGAGCGGATCCGTCAGCAGCAGGGAGGCGATCTGGACGTCCGGCTGCGGGCGTTGCTGGAGGAAGTGCGCGGGGGTAGCGGCTACCTCCGGCGGCTGGTGGTGCCCATGGGCCACCGCAGCGTGTTCATCCGAACGGAGCAGGTCGACTGGATCGAGGCCGAGCGCAATTACATACGACTGCACGTGGGTGGTCGCGCCTACCTGTTGCGCGAGAACCTGAGCCGAATCGAGGCCTCGCTGGACCCGGCGAAGTTCTGCCGGATCCACCGCTCCACCGTCGTGAACATCGACCGCATCCAGGCAGTCGAATCGCTTTTCCGCGGCGAGTACCTGGTGGTGCTTCACGATGGAACGAAGCTGACGACGGGCCGGAGCTACCGCCGCAACCTGCACGCGATCATGGGAAAGGAGAGCTGAGCCGGGACTCCAGGCCGTTGGCAGATGAAGACGACGAGGGCAACGATCGTGATCGGAAACACGCAACCCCACGAGGAAAATCGATGATCAACCGTCGCGAGTTTTTCGGGATCGGCCTCGGCGCCGGCGCTACGCTGGCGCTCACTCCGCAGTTGCTCCGCGCACTGCAGCAGCAGAGCGGGAAACTCATTCAGCGGGCGATTCCGTCTTCGGGTGAGATGCTCCCGGCCGTC
>DASURJ010000548.1:0-2533 GCA_036280115.1 Gemmatimonadaceae bacterium | reverse complement strand
GGGACCGACGCCTGACATCCCGGCTGCATCGAACGGGCATTCGATCGCCGCGACGGTCTCTATCGCCTTCGCGATCACTGGAAGGCACGCGTCGAATTCTGGCGCACCAGGATATTCGCCTGGAGCAGCCGCCCGGCACGTTTGATTTCGTTCTCTGTCGCAACGTGGCGTTCACCGTCGCGTCTCGCGCACCCCCATCACCTTGACGTCTTCCCCGGTCTCGGGAAAACGGGCCTTGAAGCCCGGGCTGTTCAAGTAGCGCTCGGCCTCAAGTACGAGGCGCTCGGTTTCCGTGATCGGCGCATAACCCACCACGGCCGACGTGTCGTTGGCGGTTCGAACCGCTTCGCGCCGATACAGCGCGGCGAGCGCCGCCGACCCTGGTTTCAGCTCGACTTGATACTGGACGTGGGCATCGGGGTCGACGTGGTGCAGATGCGCGCGGATCCAGTGACGCGCGGTGTCCACCGCAATCGCCTGCACGTCGAGGTGCTGGCCGTCCCACGCGGCAGTGGCGCGATCACCCATGATCAGTCGCATTGGTTCGATCACGCGGCCGCCTCCCCACCGTAATTCCACCTGGCCCGCGACGAGCAAGGCCTTGTCGCAGTTGTGATGCATCACCGTGCCGGCCCGGTCTCTGTAGGCTCGCGACAAGGCGCGCGAGACCTCTTCCATCACCCCATCGCATATCGAATCGGGATGGCCAACGCCCTTGCGTTCGACAATTTCGACATCGAGATCCGCGGTCTTCGGTCCGGTGCGGTGAACTGCCCCGGGTTTATCGGAGAGCGGATAGTGTGAGTTAAGCCGGTCTTATCACCGGTCGTAGAAGGTCGTGCAGGCGCTCGGCGGCCTGCGCGAGGGACATCGATGTCGGGGCGAGGATGCCGCCGAGCGCCCCTCCGTGACTCAGGGCACGACGGAGAATTCAGCGCCGATCGACGGAAGCTCGACCTCATAGGGTGCCCCAGGAGTAGCGATCGCCGGTCGGTGCAAGTCCTGGTATCCCCGCGGCGACATCGTCTTCGGTCGTGGCGCGCTCGCGCAGTTGCTCATAGTAGCGCGCTTCATATTCCGCCGGGGGAACGTAGCCAATCGGTTCGAGCAATCGGCGCGTGTTGAACCAGTCGACCCACGTGAGCGTGGCGAATTCGACGGTCTCGAGATGCCGCCACGGGCCCTTCCGGTGAATCACCTCCGTCTTGAAGAGGCCGATCATCGATTCGGCGAGGGCGTTGTCATACGAATCGCCCCGACTCCCGACCGACGGCGCGATGCCGGCCTCGGCCAGCCGGTCCGTGTAGCGCATCGACAGATACTGGCTCCCGCGGTCGCTGTGATGCACGAGGTCCTCGACGCCGGCCCCGCGACGGGCGTAGATCGCCTGCTCGAGGGCATCGAGCACGAAGTCGGTCGCGAGCGACGCGGACACCCGCCAGCCGACGATCCGCCGCGCGAACACGTCGATCACGAACGCCACGTACACAAAGCCGCGCCACGTGGCCACGTACGTGAAATCCGCGACCCAGAGCTGATTCGGTCGCGTCGCCGTGAAGTGACGATCGACGAGATCGGTGGGCCGGACGGCGGCCGGATCCGCCTGGGTCGTGATCGTCCAGGCGCGTCCGCGGCTGACCCCACGGAGTCCCATCTCGCGCATGAGGCGCTCGACCGTGCAGCGCGCCACGCGGCTGCTCTCGCGGCGAAGTTGCTTCCACACTTTCCGCGGCCCGTACACCTGGTCGTTCTCATCCCAGACGCGCTGGATCGCCGCCCGCAGCCCCTCATCGCGGTGGACCCGAGCCGAACGTTGCTTCGCATCGTGCTGCTGCGCCTTGCGCAGGTAATACGTCGACGGAGCGATGGGCAGGACCGCGCAGATCGGCTCGACTCCGTACACGTCTCGGTGCTGATCGATGAAGGTCACCATCACTTCGCTCGGCGGTCGAGCTCCGCCTGAGCGAAAAACGCGGACGCCTTCCGCAAGATCTCGTTGGCCCGCTTCAATTCGAAGTTTTCACGCTGGAGCCGCTTCAGCTCCTCGCGCTCACTGGTGGTCAGGCCAGGGCGCTGGCCGGCATCCCGCTCGGCCTGGCGCACCCAGCGGCGCAACGACTCCGTGCGGATCCCGAGCTTCTCGCCGACCGACCGAATCGCCGCCCATTGCGACGGATGCTCGGGCGTGTGGTCGAAGACCATCCGGACGGCACGCTCACGTACCTCCGGGGAATGCTTACTGGGTCGTCCCATGGGTCCCATCCTCTCTCTGAATGGGCCCTCCGACAAACCCGGTACGATTCACCGGTCGACTGCTGAATGTGAATGGTGTTCATCGATCCCTCATCCGCGCTGTCCTGGCGTACCGAACACACACGAGGCGCTCCAGCGCGAACCGCGAGATAGGTCAGCAAACGGGCTGCCGTGCTCGGGCAGGCGACCGTTCAGCTGCTGCGGATCGGCGAGGTGGGAGGCCGCCTGCGCACCAAGGAGGACACTGCGGGGTGTGCCGGAAAGAAATGGATATCGGGAC
>DASURJ010000547.1:0-2082 GCA_036280115.1 Gemmatimonadaceae bacterium | reverse complement strand
CCGGCCGCGAACCACAACGCGATTGCGGCGGCGCTGGCGTTTCACCGCGCGATCGGCGGCCGGCGGAAAGTCGCGCGCCTCCGCTACCTCAGGGACCGCTGGGCGAAGCGCCTCATGTCGGAGAGCTCACGCGTGCACGTGCTGACCCCGCTCGACGACACCCACGCCGGCGGCATCGCCCTGTTCAACGTGGACGGGATCGACAGCGCGAAGCTGCAGGGATGGCTCTGGGCGAAGCATCGGATCATCACGACACCCATCACCTTCACCGAGTTCCACGGGCTGCGCATCACGCCTAACGTGTACACCACCCTGGACGAGGTGGACCGTTTCGGCGATATGGTCTTGCAGGCACTCTCGACCCAGTCGCTGGCCAGGAGTGGGTAAGGCGGAGCGCTGATAGCGGACGAGCGCGTCGAGGACGAGCGTCGCGTTCCCGTCGGAGGTGGCAGGCGCAGCCGCGGTCTCGCGGTTGTTCCGCACCGGTGGAACGCTGGACTTCCGGGTGAAAAACATTCGTGGGGTGGCGTGGTTCTCCCGAGTCTCGGCATCGCCCCCACATTTCCGGAGCCTTCTCATCTTCGGTCAGTTCCTGGTCAGAAGCCACAGGGTGCTTGCGAATCCGATCACCACGATGGCCTGACGAACGCGCGCCTGTGGGACGCGCTGCGCGAGTCGTGACCCGCCGTACCCGCCGACCGCGGCGCCAATCGCCATCGCGACGGCGACAGGCCAGCTGACCAATCCGCTGAAGGCGAAGGTGCCCGCAGCGACGGCATTGGCGCAGAGGCCGCCCCAGTTCTTGAGGCCGTTCATCCGATGGATGTTTCGGAATCCCATGAACCCGAGGGCGGCGAGCATGAGGATCCCGATCCCGGCGCCGAAATATCCGCCGTACACGGCCACGCCAAACTGATAGAGCAGCAGACGAGTGCTGGGCTGAACCGCGCGATCGAAGGCATGGTCGTCGGCCACGTCGGGCAGGGTGGCGTGACGCTCCGCGCGCTGCCTGAGCCGCTCGCTCAGCGGGCGCTGAACCAGAAACAGCAGCGTTGCGCCGAACACGAGCCACGGGACGATCACGTCGAATCGTCTGGCCGGCGTCGCGAGCAGCAATGCCGCGCCGAGAAGCCCTCCGAGCAGGCTGGGGATCGCGAACCGGGTGACCCAGCCGCGCATGCCCGACAGCAGGTCGCGGTACCCCCATACGCTCGCGACGCTGCCCGGCCAGAGCGCGACGGTGCTCGTGGCGTTCGCGACAATGGGTGGAATTCCGAGACCGACCAGGGCCGGAAACGTGAGCAGCGTGCCGCCGCCCGCGATGGAGTTCACGGCGCCGCCGATGACGGCCGCGAGCACGACGAGTGAGAGGCGTCCGGAGTCCGCCGTGAACGAGGTCATCATGGGGCGGGGAAGAAAGCACGCTCGTGACGCTGGAGCAATGTCGCTCGCCTCGCGCCGTGGCTACCTTTCAGCGCACCGCACACCTGACTCCGGATCGCTTGAGGGAGATCGTGGCATGACGAAGACCGAAGCGGCCGTCGCACCGGCGGCGACCGACGCGTTGGAGATTCGCGACACGCGCACGGGAAAGTCGTACACCGCCCCCATTGTGGACGGTACGATTCGCGCCAGCGACCTGCGCCAGATCAAGACTGACGCCGACGACTTCGGCGTGATGAGCTATGACCCGGCGTTCATGAATACGGCGTCGTGTCGGAGCGCGATCACGTTCATCGACGGCGACAGGGGCATACTGCGCTATCGGGGGTACCCGATCGAGCAGCTCGCGGAAAAGGCGAGCTTCCTCGAAGTGGCGTGGCTCCTCCGGAACGGCGAGCTGCCGAGCCAGCAGGAGTACGACCGGTGGGTGCACGACATCACGTTCCACACGTACGTCCACGAGAACATCAAGCGGTTCCTCGAGGGATTCCGCTACGACGCGCACCCGATGTCGATGCTGTGCAGCAGCATCGCGGCGCTCTCGTCGTTCTACCCGGAGGCGAAGAACATCTTCGATCCGGACCAGCGCTACATCTCGATCATTCGGTTGCTCGCGAAGGTCCCCACGCTGGCCGCGTT
>DASURJ010000546.1:0-3712 GCA_036280115.1 Gemmatimonadaceae bacterium | reverse complement strand
GCCGTCTCGCGCGTGGTCGTGCGTGACGGCCGCGTGACCGGCGTCGCGCTCGCGAACGGCGACGAGCTCTCCGCCCCCCTCGTCGTGTCGGGCCTCGACCCCCGGCGCACGTTCATCGACCTCATCGAGCCCAGGGAGCTGCCCGACGACCTCGTCACCACCATCCGGAACTACCGGTTCCGCGGGTCGTCGGGCAAGGTCAACCTGGCACTCGACGCGCTCCCCGACTTCACCTTCCTCCGCGGCAACGGGCGGTACGCGTCACCGCTCCTGGCGAACGCGCTGCGCGGCGCGGTCTCGATCAGCCCGAGCGTCGACTACCTCGAGCGTGCCTACGATGACGCGAAGTACGGGGAATTCTCCCGTCACCCGTACATGGATATCGTCATCCCGTCGATGATCGACCCCGGGATGGCGCCGCCGGGCAAGCACGTGATGAGCGTCTTCGTGCAGTACGCACCCTACCGGCTCAATGGTGGCTGGACCGACGCCAGGCGCGAGGCGTTCGGCGACGCGGTGATCGACACGCTCGCGCGCTACGCGCCGAACATTCGGTCCATCATCAGGCACCGTCAGGTCCTCACCCCGGCCGACATCGAGCGCATCACCGGGCTGTCCGAGGGGAACATCTTCCAGGGCGAGCTCGCGTTGCATCAGCTCTTCTTCCTCCGGCCGGCGCCGGCGTGGGCGAAGTACCGGACGCCGATCAAGGGCTACTGGCAGTGCGGTTCCGGGACCCATCCGGGCGGCGGAATCATGGGTGCGTCCGGGCGGCTCGCCGCGCTCGAGATCATATCGAGCGGGAGCCGCTGAATGTCACGCCAGCCGCTCGACGCCATCGTGATCGGGGCCGGGGCCAACGGCCTGGCCGCGGCGACGACGTTAGGCAGGGGCGGGAAGCGCGTCCTCGTACTCGACGCCGGCAGCGCGGTGGGCGGGCTGTCGCGGACGGTGGAGTTCGCGCCCGGGTTCAACGCCGCCCCGCTCGGGCTCGATGCGGGGTGGCTGCCGCCCGCCGTCGCGCGCGGCATGGGCATGGGCATCGGGGACGTCGCGGACGTGGAGCCCGCGGTCGGCCTGTCGGTTGCCACCGCCGATAACGAGCTCCTCGCGCTGTCATGTGACCCTCGGAAGGCCGCCGACCGTATCAGCACGTTCTCGAAGCGGGATGCGGAACGCTGGCCGGCGTTCGTCGCGCGACTGCGGTCGCTCGCGAGCTTCCTCGAGTCCCTCTACCAGCTGCCGCCGCCGGATGTGGACGCGGCCTCGATCGGCGAGCTCGCGCCGCTCGTGGGGCTCGGCCGCAAGTTCCGCGCGTTAGGCAGGTCGGGCATGACCGAGCTGCTCCGCGTGATGCCCATGGCGGTGCAGGACCTCGTGGACGAGTGGTTCGAGCACGAGACGGTGAAGGTCGCCGTGGCGGCTGGCGGCGTCGACGACATCCGCCAGGGGCCGCGCTCGGGCGGAACGGCATTCGTGCTGCTGCACCATCTCGTCGGCGCGCCCGTCGGGTCGATACGCGCGCGAGGGTGGTGGCGCGACGGCCCCGACGTGTTCACCCTCACCGCCGAAGCCCTTGCCCGGAAGGCAAACGTCGCCATCCGCGTCGGCGCCCGCGTGGAACACATCACCATCCACGATGACGCGGTCACAGGCGTCGTCCTGCCCGGCGGTGAGGAGATCCGCGCTCCCCTCGTGATCTCGACCGCCGACCCGGTCAGCACGCTACTCGGGATGGTCGACCCGGTGTGGCTCGACCCCGAGTTCCTGCACGCCGTCAAGCAGATCAAGATGCGCGGGTGTTCGGCGTACGTGATGTACGCGCTCGACCGCTTGCCCGACATGCGCGGCCTGAGCGATCCGAAGGCGGCGCTCGCGAGCCCGGTGACGCTGACGACCGATACCACCGCGCTCGAGCGGAGTTACGACGCGGCGAAATACGGCCACGTGTCGGAGCGGTTGCACGTCGAGTTCACGGTGCCGTCCGTCCGGTGGCCGCGGCTGGCCCCGGAAGGGAAGCACGTGCTCGTGGCGAAAGCTCAGTATGCGCCGTACCACCTGCGTGACGGCGAGGCGTGGGATGCGCCGCGCACGAGCGCCCTCGCCGGGCGTGTGACGTCGGCGATCACGTGCGTCAGTCCTCGATTCAGCGATCACATTCACGACGTGAGCGTGGTGACGCCGGCGGACCTCGATGAGGGGTATGGGCTCACGGAAGGCGCGGTGACCCACGGCGAGCTGACACTCGACCAGATTCTGTTCATGCGACCGATCCCCGGGTGGGGACGCTACGCCATGCCCGTCGCGGGCCTCTACCTCGGCGGCGCAGGCGCGCACCCCGGTCCAGGGATCCTCGGCGCAGCAGGCTGGCTGGCGGCGCGCCAGGCACTGAAGGCAACGTCACGCTAGGGATCCACGGATGACGACGTTTCACGGAACGACGACGACCTACCTGCCCGGCGCCCGCACCATGCCGGGTGAGTTCTACACGTCGCCCGCGCTCTTTGCCGAGGAGCAGGACCGCATCTTCGCGCGGTCGTGGCACTGCGTGGGGCGCGGGAGTGCGCTCGCAAACCCCGGCGACTACATCCTCCGGTCCGTGGCTGGCGAATCGATCATCGTGCTTCGCGATCGACGCGGAACGCTGCGCGCGCACTTCAACGTCTGTCGCCACCGCGGCACGCGGCTCTGCGAGGCAACATCGGGTCGGTTCTCGGAAACCATTCAGTGCCCGTATCATGCCTGGACCTATACGCTGGACGGCCGGCTGATCGGCGCTCCGCACATGAATGCGGTCGAGGGGTTCGTCAAGGGCGATTACGCGTTGCACTCGGCGGCGCTTGCAGAGTGGGAGGGGTTCATCTTCGTGAACGTCGCCCCTGATCCGGAACCGTTCGACGACACGTTCGCGCCCATGATCGGGCGCCTGTCGCGCTTTGCCCTTCCGTCGCTGGCGGTCGGCCACAGGGCGACCTACGAGGTCGCGGCGAACTGGAAGCTCGTCTTTCAGAATTACTCCGAGTGCCTGCACTGTCCGACGATTCACCCCGAGCTCTCTGCCGTGCTGCCGTACCAGAGCGGGGCGAACGACCTGACTGACGGGCCGTTCCTCGGCGGCTACATGGAGATCACGGAGCCGAACGAGAGCGCGACCATGAGCGGGCGCGCCTGCGGAAGGCTGCTCCACGACACCCTGCCGGCCGACGAGCGCCGGCGCGCGTACTACTACTCGCTCATGCCGAACATGCTCCTCAGCATCCACCCCGACTACGCGAACTACTACGTGGTGACGCCGCTCGCGGCTGACAGGACGCTCGTGGAGACGGAGTGGATGTTCAATCCCGACGGCGCGACCGATCCGTCATTCAATCCCGATGATGCCATCCGCTTCTGGGATGTCACGAACCGGCAGGACTGGCACATCGTCGAGCAGAGCCAGCTCGGGATCGCGTCGCGACGGTACACGCCGGGTCCGTACTCGCCGCGCGAATCCATCCCCGCGGCGTGGGACCGCGAGTATCGGCGCCAGATGGGACGTTAGGCGCAACCAAACGCTCCGTAAGGGGTCAGAGTCCTAACGCATCGTTCGAACGCGGCGCGTTCGAACGATGCGTTAGGACTCTGACCCCCAACGGATCATTTGAGCGCGCTCGCGCGCGATGCATCGCGCGTGAGGACCGCGTCGGAGTGTGTCGGAATGAAGGGCACGAGC
>DASURJ010000545.1:0-6611 GCA_036280115.1 Gemmatimonadaceae bacterium | reverse complement strand
TTACCTCCCGATGCGGCGGACGACTACTATCGCATTCAGGATCTCGTGCACGAGCTGTCGTACGCTGGCAACGAAGCCGCGCGGCGCTACCTGAATGGCGAGACCGATGCCGACGCGGCATGCGCCTGGCTCGAGCGATATGCGCTGATGGCGCCCGCCGCGGCGCGGCAGCGCGTTCGCTTCTTCGACAAGTATCGGAGCTACGTGATCAACTACAACCTCGGCCAGGATCTCGTGAAGGCGCACGTCGCGCGTCACGCCGGACCTGACGCGACCGCCGCCGACCGATGGCGCGTGTTCAGCGCGCTGTTGTCATCGCCGATGGTGCCGTCGGAGCTCTATGTCACGACGAAAGTCGCGAGCACGCCGCGCTCGTGATCGTGAGAACGGGCGTGGACGTCTCGCATTGGGCAAAGAATGACATGCGTCCCCGCCTGGAGAACGAGGCGCGTCTGCGCCGTCATCCCCGACGACATTGGCGTGAGGCCACCGACGTACACGACCGGCGCATCATCCTCACGATCGCGGCTCCACCGCCGCACGTCGTCCACCGTCCTACCCGGCTTGAGACGCGCGATCATCACTTCGTGCGGCCGGCCTCCCACATTCTCCACCTGAATGGCGCGCCTGCCGCGCCGCACCGTGCCCGCCACATCGATGCGCGCATCCTTGACCTTCACGGTGAGATCCGGATTGTCGAAGCGCGCGGCGATGAGGGCGGACGCCGCAATCACGGTCAGCTCACGCCACAGGTGGTGGTCGCGGCGTGGCCGGCCCGACGCGTCAACCTCGTACGACACGAGGACATAGCGACCGGGCCGGAGCTCCATGGTCGCGCGGGACGTGCCGACCGAATCGGCGGGAGCGCCGGGCCCACCAAAGCTCCACCGCTCGAACCAGCTCGCCGGACGACCGGCCGCCTGGCGCGCGATCCGATCGGGGACCGAGCCCGCCGGGACTCGATGCACCACGAGCTCCCGCCGTGTGTTGCCCCGGAGTGCCAACTCGAAGGTGATGAGCCCCGCGGGCACGGTCGGCGACGCCTCGAGCGCCGTATCACTCGCGACCACCGTCACGACGCGCTGCGCCATCACGGACATCGGCGCCACACACAACATCCCGGCGACGACTGCGGCGCGACGTGCGAGCCGCGTGAGCGGCACGATCTTCAGACTCGCAAGCGAGATCTGCTGTTGCGGCTGAGTCACGACGACAACGTGTCGGCTGAAGACGGATGACGGCGCGAGGCACGCCGCCGGGCCTACGTTGCGAAATTAGCGGTGGGTCGCGGCGTAAGGGAGCAGTGGACGTGATAAGTTTGACACGCTCCGCCGCCACAACCACCTCTCGGAGAATGGACTATGGCCCGCCCGCGTGCTGGGATCGTCTACCTCGGTCTCAAGGCAATGGTCGTCGCCCTCGATCGCCGAACCGGGACCGAGGTATGGCGCACGCAGCTCAAGGGTGGCGTCGGCCGAAGCTCGTCCTTCGTCACGCTCTATCGCGATGATGACATCCTGTTCGCGGGCGTCGGTGGTGAGCTGTACGCGCTCGACCCGAAGACAGGGACCATGCTCTGGCACAACCCGCTCAAGGGCTTCGGGTACGGGATCTCGAGCATCGCGGGCGATACATTAGCCCCCGGGTACAGTGGCCCGGCGCCGTCCGCCGCCGAGATCAAGCGCCAGCGCGATGCCGGTGCCGCCGCCGGTTGATGCCGGGTCGCACTCTCTTCACTCGTCGCGCAGGGCGAGCACGGGGTCCACGCGGGCCGCGCGCCACGCCGGCCCGATGCTCGCCGCGGCCGCGACGACGAGAAGCGTGACCGAGACGAGGGCGAACACGGCCGGATCGCGCGCGGTCACATGGAACAGCAGGGCCTCGACGATCCGGCCCAGCGCGAGCGCCAGCAGAACTCCCACAGCGACGCCGACCGCCGTGATCCTGAGTCCCTGACCGAGCACCAGCCCCACTACGTCACCCGAGCGTGCTCCGAGCGCAGTTCTGATACCGAGCTCGCGCGTGCGGCGGGCGACATCGAACGCGATCACGGCATAGAGCCCCACGCCCGCGAGCAGGAGGGCGATCAACCCGAACACGCCGAACATGGTGGCACCGAGTCGGAACGGGCGCATCTCCGGCTCGGCCAGCTCGATGATCGGCCGAACGTTGAGCGCCTCCATCCGGGCGTGCGCACCGCGGAGCGCGCCGCGCACTCGAGCGGCGACCTCGCGCGGATCCGACACCGCGTCCGCGACCCGGGCGACCAGGTAGCGTGGCGCGTTGCCAGGCGACATTTGCGCGAGCGGGACGTAGAACTGTGGCGGCCGCTCGTCGAGGACGTTCGTGAAGGCGACGTCGTCGACGACGCCAATCACGGTGGTGCACGGCGCCGTGTCGGCAGCTCGCTTGATGCACTGCCCGACTGGCGACTCGTTAGGCCACGCGAGTCGCGCCATCGCCGCGTTCACGATCGCCACGCCGGGGGCCCCCGCTCGGTCCTCGCCAGTGAAGCCGCGGCCCGCGGTGAGCCGGATACCCATCGTACCGAGAAATGCCGGGTCGATCGGATGGATGGGTGGCGAGGAGAGCCCCGGCGGCAACGAATCGCGGCCTGGCAGGAAGATCCGCTCGAAGCTGATGGTCCACATCGGCGCGGTGGCCGTGACGCTGACCGACGCGACACCCGGAACGTTCCGCACACGACCCGCGAACGCGCCGTACACGTCGTCGCGGCTGTCGCTCGGCACCGCACCTCTGGCGAACTGGACGTCGGCGAGGATGATGCGATCGGCGTCGAACCCGGGGTCCATCGCGCGCGCGTTGTACAAGCTCCGAATGAAGAGCCCCGCCCCCACGAGCAGGATTACCGTGAATGCCGCCTGTACAAGGATGAGTCCCATGCGGACGAGCGAGCGGCCACCAGTGCGGTCCCGCCAACCCGCCTTCAGCGACCCCACGAGATCGTGCCCTGTCATCTGCAGCGCCGGCACGAGGCCGGCGAGCAGGCCAACGACACAGGCAACAGTCGCCGTGAACGCCAGGACCCGCACGTCCACCGGCGGCGTCGCCCACGACACGTTAGGCATGAGCAGCGTGCGCAGAACGGCACCGCCCCACAGCGCAACGACCAGCGCGGCGCCACCTGCGATGAGGGCGAGCAGCACGCTCTCGGTGAGGAGCTGCGCCATGAGCCGTCCCCGCCCGACGCCGAGCGCGAGCCTCACCGCCAGCTCCCGACGCCGAGCGAGCGCTCGCGCAAGCAGCAAGTTCGCCACGTTCGCACAAGCAATGAGCAGCACCATCGCCGCAGCGCCCACGAGACGCGTCGCCACCGAAAGCCCCGCGTCTCTGTTATCGAGTCGGCGGCCGGGAATGACGGAGCCCAGACGAACGGTCACCGGTAGGTCGGCGAAGAACGTCTCGTCGTGCGCCGTCTTCACCAGACGCGATGCCTCGGCGACCGCCCGCTGGTCCGACACGCCGGGCTCGAGCCGCGCGACGACATGGGTGCCGAATCCGAGCTTGTTCGTACGCCACTTCGGCCCATCGCCCGCCGCGAGTGCCGACTCGAGCGGGATCCAGACATCGGGCGCGTCGATGTCAGCGCCGGAGAACCCTTTCGGCGCGACACCGACGATGACGTACGGCCGGCCATCGAGAACCAGCTCCTCGCCGATCACGTCGGGGCGCCCGCCGAACCGCTGCTGCCAGATTCCATAGCCGAGCACTGCGGCAGGACGAGAGGCGGCGTCGTCATCATCCTCGGCGACGAAGAACCGACCGAGCGCGGGCCTCACGCCGAGGACGCTGAAGAACTCCGCGGACGCACCCGACCGCTCGATCCGCGGTGCGTCGATCCCCCGGCCGAGAGCCACGGGTTGAGGGTAGAGGAACGCGCCAACGGCGTCGAACGCGGTGACTTGTCGCAACGCATCGAACTCCGCGTACGACATGGGCCCGCGGACGTCGCGGCGGCCGTTCTTGAACGTCATTTCCACATGGACGCGCCGCAGCGTACCCGCATCCACGACATGGGGCGGCGGTCGCAGCAGTAGCCGATCGATCAGCGAGAACACTGCCGCGTTCGCGCCGATACCGAGCGCGAGGGTGATCACGATGCCAGCAGTCAGGGCGAGGTTGCGTCGCAGGCCACGTGCGGCGTACCGCGTGTCCTGCGCCAGCGCGCTCCACCAGTCGGCTCGCCGCTCGTCCCCGAGCCGTTCCGCGTCGAGCCGGGTGAGCCGCTCGCGCACGACGGCCACGTTCCCGAACCGCCGCTCTGCCTCGCGCTCGGCGTCCTCGCGCGTGAGCCCGCGCGCCTGCAGCTCCTCGACTGCCATCGCGAAGTGGAAGGCGAGCTCAGCGTCAACGTCTCGACGGACGTTGGCGGCACCCCGCCCCGCACGAAGGTACCGCCGGAGCCCCGAAATCCTGGCCATGTGCGCGTTCCCTGAAACGTTGAGGGGAATCTCGGACGGCGCCCCGATGTAGTCAAGAGCGACTGTCGCGCTCACCCCTTGACCTGGGCGCGTGCGTTAGGCTCCGTTCCTCGAGATGCGCCGCGCCATTCTCCCCCTGCTCGTCATCGCGTCCGCGAACGGATGCGACCGCCGTCTCGACGTCGATGCCGCCGGCGGAACGATCGATACGACCCCTCGCGTGCTCATCAACGAGGTCATGGCGAATCCCCGCACGACCGCCGACGAGCGCGGCGAGTGGTTCGAGGTCGCGAACCTCGAGTCCACGAGCGTCGACCTCCGCGGCTGGACCATCGCATCGGAGAACGACGCTGGCACGACGATCGGCCAGAGCGTTGTCGTCCCGGCACACGGCTTCGCGGTGCTCGCCCGTGATGGCAACACGAGTACGAATGGCGGCGTTGCCGCGAGCTTCGAGTACGGTGCGAGCGTCGCGCTCGGCAATGGCGCGGACTGGCTCGCGATCAAGACGCCCGACGGTCGGACCGCGGACTCGGTGGCGTGGACCTCCGCGCTTGCGGCTGCCAGCCGGATCCGCACGACGACGGACGTGGTCGTCGCCGACATCGCCGGGCAGGGGTGGGCGACGTCCACATCACGGTTCGGCGGCGGGGACCTGGGCACCCCGAACGCGGCGAACGACGCCGTGGTTGCCGCATCCCCGGTGTCGCAAACGCCGAGCGATGCCGTCGCGTCGAGTCCGGCACGCGCCAGCGAAGCATCGGCGAGCTCGCCCACGGATGGACGCGGCGATCCGCGACTCGGCGATCCCACACGCGACTCGACGCTCACCGTCCGCGTCCTGAACGTAGGTCAGGGCGACGCGATTCTCGTGGAGAACGGCGGAAGTCGCGTGCTCATCGACGGCGGCCCCGACGTCTCGCGCCTCGGCCAACTCATCGAGGAGCTTGGCCTCGAGGGAACGACGATCGACGCCGTGATCCTCACGCATCAGCACTACGATCATTACTCGGGGCTGCGTGAGCTCTTTCGCACGCGGCGTCGGATTGCGGTTCGGTACTTTTTCGAGAACCGCGATCCGAACGCGAACGTCTCCATCCGGGAGCTTCGCGACTCCGTTGGCGCACGCGCTCGACGCGGTGAGCTCGAGGTTCGCGACACGGACGATCCGTGTGGTACCGGCGCGTCGTCGTGCACGATCACGATGCGCGGCGGTGCGCGGCTCCACGTGCTGCGGCCCGACCCGCGAGGCGATGGGCCGAACAACAGATCGGTGGCGGTGAAGCTCCTCGCGCCCGACTCTGCGTCGTTCGTGATGTGGCTCGCGGGTGACGCGGAACACCCGGCAATTCGCTGGTTCGATCGCGAGGACTACGACCAGACTCCGGGAATGGAGTCCCGTGTCCTCAAGGCGGACCATCACGGCAGCTGCGACGGGATCTCGGCGCGATACCTCGATCTCGTGCGCCCGGAGATCGTGATGATGTCGCTCGCGAGTGACAACGACTACGGGTACGTCCACACGCAAACACTCAACCTGCTCGCCGGGCGGCGGATCCCGTGGTACCGCACGGACCAGAACGGCACGATCACGATCACGGTACCTACGCGTCGATCGGCCATGGGCGGCCGGGCGTACTCGGTATCGGTCGAGCGGGGAGGCCCGGGCATGCGAGGCCCGAGCGACCGCCGCGCGCGAGATTGCGGGGAGCGATAGGGGTCACATCGACGCCGCGGCGGCCGCGGCCGAGTATCGCGCGCGGCTCGCCTTTCCTTGTGGGGCCGGCATCCAGAAGAGGGGGAACGGGTGAGGGGACCCTGGGGATCCTGGGGATCTGCCCGAGACCGGGACGCGCCCTCGCGCCGGGGCCATGACTGAAGGGGAGCCGCTCTTGAGGGCCAGGGCGTTCCCGGGGAGCGGTTCCCCCCATTCACTGCCCGGCGGGAGGAGCTTTCGGTCACACAGGATGATGTCTCTCATCCCCTCATCCCCCTCATCCGTTTCAACCCGCCGTTCTGGATGCCTGACTTGGGCGAGTACCCGTCCCCTCATCCGGCCGTTTCGACCCTTTCCGCGTCATCGCCGTTCCGACCGGCCCGGGCGCACCGGACTGGACGCGCGCGAGGTGTTCCCCGCGTCCTCCACGTTCGCCGTTGCCGCGTAATCCG
>DASURJ010000544.1:0-6077 GCA_036280115.1 Gemmatimonadaceae bacterium | reverse complement strand
GGCGACGCCGTGAGGGCCCATCGATCCACCGCGTGATCGCCGAAATTCGGTGCATCGTCCGGGAAGCGGAATCGTGCGAGGGATGGCATGAGGAGAGCGACGCGCTCATGTCGATCGTGGTTCGCTGGACTGCGGAGGCCTATCACGACCGATCCGAACGGGAGCGCCTGCGCGGCGAGCGCTTCTAGCCGAGACTCACCAGCCCGCGCCGCCTAACGCCTGGCGATCCGGAACGGCGGTAGCACCGCGTTGTGGTAACGATCCGCGGCGGGAACGCGGATCCGCCTGGGCACGCTCGCTTGTCGGGGCGCCTCCGGGGCACCATATAGAGAGCGATAGACGCACATGCACGCGCCGCTCCTCGTCCCGACCACCATCCATGCGCATTCCGACAACGACTCGTGGCGTTCTCCGCGCCGCACTCCTCGCCGCCGTCGCGGTTCCCGCGCCGCTCGGCGCCCAGTCGCGCCCACGCGCCTCGGCTGACCGCTCCGGCCTCCCCGCCGCATACGCCGCGGTCCGCGAAGCCGACCTCCGTCGCGACGTGCACGCGATGGCATCTCCGGAAATGCGCGGCCGCGAGGGCGGCACGCTGGACGAGATGCGTGCATCCATGTGGATGGCGGAGCAGTATCGCCGCGCCGGCCTCGTGCCGATGGGCGAGGACAGCACGTGGTTCCAGTGGTTCGACATCACGCGCACGCGCGTGTCGGTCACCGCGAGCCAGGTGAGTATTGGTGCTCAGGCGATGGCGTTGTTCCGCGACTTCATTCCCCTCAACGTCGTGCCGGCCGAAGCACGCGGGAATGTCCTCTGGATTCCCGACGCGCGGGACACGACCGCTGACATCCGTGGCCGGATCGTCGCGACGCCGTTACTCGCGCCCGCGGCGGAGCGGATTCGAGCGACGAGCTACACTTTCGCTTCGCGCTACGCGGACGCCGCCGTGAACGGAACCCTGGCGCCGTTGGCACGGCGAGGCGCAGCGGCGGTCATCCTGGTCGCGAACGCGCCGGTGGACAGCGCGTACGAGGTTGTCGCCTCGGCGCGCGTGCGCGGCGCCTTCAACGTGGACGTCACCGTGCCACGCTCGGCGAGCAGCTCATCGCGGATCGCGCCGCCGCCGGCCCTGGGCAGTGGCCCGACCCCGGCCTATCTCGTTCGCGCCACCATGCGCGATGCGCTCGAGCGACAGCCGCAGGCCGAGCTCTCGGTTCGGCTCGAGCGCTTTACGACGCCGTCCGTGAACATCATTGGCGGGGTTCGCGGGACTGATCCCCAACTGCGGAACGAGTACGTCGTGTTCAGCTCGCACCAGGATGCGAACGGGGTCCGGGTCACGCTCGAGGGAGACTCGGTGCATGCTGGTGCCGACGACAACGCGACGGTGAGTGCCGCCCTCCTCGCCGCGGCGCGGGCGTTCGTCAAGCAGCCCGGCCGGCGCTCGGTGCTCTTCATCAACCACGGCGCGGAGGAGCGCGGACTGCTTGGCTCGCGGTACCACGCCGCCAACCCGGTCGTGCCCATCGGCCAGATCGTCGCCGTGCTCAACGGCGACATGATCGGGCGCAATCACCCCGACTCGGCGACCTTGTTAGGCAGCCAGCCGCCGCACCGGAGCTCGAGCGACCTCGTTGCCCTGGCGCTGCGCGCGAACGAGCTGACCGGGAAGTTCATCCTCGACACGCTCTGGGACCGGCCGACCCACCCGGAAGGCTGGTTCTTCCGCAGCGATCACCTGCCCTACGCGCGCCGCAACGTGCCGGCGGTGATGTTCTCCACAAACCCTCACGACGACTACCATACGCCTCGCGATAACCCGAAGAACATCGACTACGCGAAGCTCACGCGCATGGCGCAGTGGATGTATTTGACGGGGTGGTTTGTGGCGAACGCGGCCGAGCGGCCGAAGCTGGACCCGGGGTTCAAGCTCGAGCGCTGAGCGTCACCTCGCGGCTGACGGCGCGTCGAGTGGCGCCAGGAACCGCCTGACCTCGGCCAGAACGCGGGCGGGCTGCTCCCGATGCGGGACGTGCCCGCACCGCTCGAGGATGATGGCGCGGGCCGGCCCTCGCGTTAGGTGAGCGATCCGCGCGGGATGTTCCACCGAGCCGTACTGGTCGCGGTCGCCATGGAGGGCGAGCGTCGGACAGCGCACCTCACGCAGGTCGTCGTCGAGACACCAGTTCGCAAACGCGGGCGAAAGCCACGTGTCGATCCAGGCGTCGAGCACCCAGCGCGCCTTCGCTCCGTGGTAGCGCTCGAGGCGCTCGAGCTGACCTGGCCGCTCGAACTCGGCTCGGGCCGCGCGAATTCCGGTCACGGTGCGATCCTCGACGAAGCTCTGCGCGGACTCGGTGATCACCGCGGCGCAGCGCTCCGGCAGATGGGCCGCTGTCGCGATCGCCATCGCGCCGCCCACGCTGTGCCCGAACGGCACGATCATGTCGAGCCCTAGCGCGTCGCAGATGCGCGGCACCACGGTCGCTGCCTCATCGCGAATGAACGTCAGCGGTAAGCGTTCCGGGCGCGCGTCCGATTGCCCGAACCCGAGTCGGTCGTACGCCACGACTGCCCGCCGGGTGGCATCCGCGAGTTGGTGCGGGAAGTCCCGCCACAGTTCCACGCAGCCGAGCGAGTCGTGGAAGAGGAGGATGGGCGGGTCGGTGTCGCGGTGTGGGGTGGACGGGACCCAGACTCTCGCGAAGAGCGTTCCGCGCTCGGTCGCGATCCAGTGATCGTTCGTGGTCACGGGCATCGTATGGCACCGCGATAAGACCGCCGGAACGGTACGCTCGGTAGCCGGGACGAGTACTCACGACTCATGACCGGATGACTCAGGACTGATGGCTGCTGACTCCAAGCTATCAGCGAAGACCAGCTCGGCGCGTCTGGACCGTCACGCCCGGGCCGGTCGGAACGGCGATGACGCGGAAAGGGCCGAAACGGCCGGATGAGGAGCTTTGCACTGACGCCCGCTTCGAGGGCCGTAGGGTCCGGCACCCAGAACGGAGGGGTGATACGGATGAGGGGATGAGGGGGATGAGGGGGATCGCTCCTCAGCGCTCACGAGCCCTCTCTCCAGAGCCGTGAAGTGAGGGGGAACTGCTCCCGGGGCGAGCGGCGTCCCAGGCGAGCCGTTCCCCTTCACTCACGGTCGGCGAGCGGAGCTTTGACCTACGTGGGATGATGTCTCTCATCCCTTTATCCCCCTCATCCGTACCCCTCTCACGTCTGGATGCCTGACGCGCGAGACGCGTCCCCTCATCCGGCCGTTTCCGCGTCATCCGCGTCATCGCCGTTCCGACCGACCGCGGCGCACCGGACCGGAAGGGCGGGAGCCGTTCTCCGCGGCTATTTCCGCGTCCGGTGTTGCCGCGTCGTCCGCGTACGTCCGATGGCGCGATGCGATACAAGGATGCGTTAGGACTCTGACCCCTAACGCACCTAACGCATCCTACTGAGCGTTAGGCATCCTGCGTATCGCCTCCGCACACTCACGCCTGGATGACTGGGAGCTGATGACTCGTGACTGAGAACCGACGACTGATGACTACCCCGACTGCGCGAATGAAAGCGCTACTGATAGCGGCTAGCTCGTAGACCGTGCCACGCTAGGCATTTGCAGCAGCACGATCCCCTACATGTGCCACCCCAGCAGGTTCCACTGGCTGAGCGACCACGCGAAGAGCAGCGCCACCACGACCGCGGAGCTGTAAAGCAGCCGCGCGCCTCGCGTTCCCGCACCCGTCGTCCACTGCCGCCAGGCGACGAACGCGGCGCCGAGCGCCACGAGCACGCCGATCACCGGCAGCGCGAGCGCAATCTTGAGCCCGGTCAACGGTCCCTCGAGCAGCCCCCCGCCCGACCCGATGATCACGCCCACTGCCACGAGAAACACGAGATTCAACAACGCCACCGTCACGACGAGCGGCCGGCCGGGGAGCGCGTCCTCCGGCCTCGGCGTCCCGAAACGGCGACGGGCAAGGCGTCGAACCGCCGCGATGATCGTCCCCAGGAAGACGAGCACGCCAAGCCCCAGCAGCACCCAGTGCAGCTTCGGCGACGCGTACCACGGGATCCGCTCCATCGCCATCATCGGCGCGATGCCGAGGAACGCGTGGCGGATCCTACCGTCGGCATCGGCCTTGAACGACACGAGCTCGTCGCGCATCGCATCGCGATACAGGAGCGGTCCGACCGGCACCAGGTGCGAGGTGCCGAGCGGCGAGTCGAGCACCACGCGACCGCTGTCGCCCGCTGTCACGCTGATGCCGCCGGCGAGCCCCATCGCAGCCTGAAACGTCGTGTAGGAGCGGCGATTGAACTGGTACTCGCCCGCGACGCGCCTCGCCTGCGCTTCGGCGTCCGCGATCGTGGCCGGCGTCTCGGGTGTCGTCGGGTAGTAGTGATCGAGGAACTGACGGAGGAACGGGCCGAAGCTCAGCTCACCGCCGGTGTTCGTGTTGTACGAGACGAACACGCCGAGCCGCTCCGACGGGATGAGCGCGAGGTCGCTGTGAAACCACCGCGTGTCGCCGCCGTGCCCGATGATGCGGAGCCCGTGACTCGACTTCTCGTAGAAGCCTAACGCGAACCCCGGGATGCGCGGGTCGTGGCTGAACGCGCGGCTGTGCATGAGCGTCGCCGTCGAGTCGGCGAGAATGCGTTGGCCGCCGACCGTGCCGTTGCCCAGATGTGCGAGCATGAACGTCGCCATGTCCGTCGCGCTCGACGCGACCGAACCGGCCGGTGCCGGGTGGACTACCTCGAACTTCTCGCTCTCGAAGCGGCCGCCCTTCCACGAGAACCCGCCCGACATGTCCCCCGCGAGCTTCGCCGGAAGCGGCTGTCGTGTCGTGGTCTGGGTCATGCCGAGCGGTGCGAGGATGCGCTGGTCGACGTAGTCGTCGAACGGCATCCCGGCAACGCGCTCCACGACGTAGCCGGCGAGCGCCGTCGCGTAGTTCGAGTATGACGAGTAGGTGCCCGGGGGCCGAACGCGCCCCGGGATGTGCGTCGCGAGCCATTGGCCCAGCGGGACCATCGTCGTCGTGTCATCGCCGATCAGGTCACGCCCGTCCTCCTCGAAGCCGGGCGTGTGCGTCATGACGTGGCGCATCGTGATCGGCTGCGGGAACGTCTCCGGGATCTTGAAGTCGAGGTAGCGGTTCACGTCGGCGTCGAGGTCGAGCTTTCCCTGCTCCACGAGCTGCATCACCGCGGTCCACGTGAACAGCTTGCTGACGGAGCCGATGCGAAACAGCGTCCGGCCGGCGTCGACGGGAATGCGTTTGTCGGGGTCGGCCCATCCGTAGCCTTTCGCGAGCAGCAGCGCTCCATCCTTGACGACGGCGACGGTCGCCCCGGCGACGTGTTTGTCGCCGAGATTCGCGATCATGACCCCGTCGAGGAACGCCTCGAGCTCCGCGCGATCCGTGAGGCCGCGTGTGGGGCTCGCCGGCGTCATGGGCGCAGGGTCGGGCAGCTCTTGCGGGCGCACGACGCGCGGAGCCGGCGGTTGGCTGAGCGGGTTCGCGGGCTGCTGCGCGCCGCTGGCGGCGGCGAGGAGCAGGAGCGGAGCTCCGCGCCGCAATGCGGCGGCAGGACGCGTGAGAGTAAACATGCGGTCTCCGTCGGACGATGTCGCGAGAAATTTGTATACAAATTCTGTATACAAAATGCGCGATTGGCTCAACGGCGCAATCCGGCGAGGCCGCCCGCCGGGACCGGGCCCCGGGCAGGCGGCTTACGACCTGGCGGGAAGGAACGAGATCACCTTGCCATCGAGCTGTAACTTGACCTCGTACCGCTCCCCGGGGCGGATCGAGACCGAGCCGGTCTGTGGCAGGTCCGAGCGCGCCAGCAGGCGCGCGACGATGTTCACCGTGCCTCGCGCAGTGAACTCTCGCGGCACCTCGAGCATCTCGGTCCGGCCCGGGATGACGGTGCCCAGCCGTCGGAAGTCGACACCCGGCGCGACGACGTACACGGTGGCCTGATCGAGCGATTCGTTCGTGAAGATGAGCACCGCGGGGGGCTCCGTAGGGCCGCTACGAGCCGAGCCGCACGCTGCG
>DASURJ010000543.1:0-2809 GCA_036280115.1 Gemmatimonadaceae bacterium | reverse complement strand
GAATGCCACTCGTCCCAGACGAGCCCCGGACGTCCCTCGGAAGGTTACAGGGCTATTCGGTGATCATACTGTAGGGTGATCCGCTTCCGAGTCAGACCACAGGACGCCAGACGCTTTCGCCGAGGACCCCCGACCATGCCGCTTCGCCGCACGCTCGTCATCACGCGCTACCCTGGCATCGCGAGTGCGATCGCCATCGCGGTTCTCCTTGGTGGCCGCACGGCACACGCGCAGGCCGTGCCGAACCGCGAGTCCGCAGTCGAGATGCGCGCGCGCTTCCTGAAAGACCTCGACTCCTTACAGAGCCGCTTCCTCGCGCTGGCCGAGGCATTTCCGGCCGAGAAGTACGCGTGGCGACCGGCGCCGGGCGTGCGCTCGGTCGGTGAGGTGTTCATGCACGTCGCGAGCGAGTACTACCTGTACGCGCCCCTGTCGTACGGTGCGACGCCGTCCCCGGTGATCGGACGTGGGCAGGAAGCGATCCGGAAGTTCGAGTCGCAATCCACCAGAGCCGACGCTGAGAGGCATCTCAGGGAAGGGTTTACCTACATGAAGCAGGCGATCGAAGCGCTGGACCCGGCCGCGATCACTGGCTCGCAGCGGATCTTCGGCCGCGATCGGACGATCCTCGAGACGTCACTCGTCATGGCGGGCGACCTGCACGAGCATCTCGGACAGCTCATCGCGTACGCCCGAATGAACAGCGTCAAGCCTCCGTGGACCCCATAACCGACAGGGAACCGGGAACCGGAAGGGCGAGCCGAGAATAGCGATCGGTCGCGGTACCGATCACTCGACCGATCGCCACCCGTCGGCAAGTAGCCGTGAGACGTACGTTGTCGCTCGCGCGCATTGCGCACACGTAAACCAGGCCGTCGCGCGAACTCACATGAGATCGCTCCCGCTCGCCGTCGTTCTCGCCATCGTCACCGCCCCGCAACGAGTGAGCAAGCTCGATCGGCCTCCGGCTACCGGCCGGGCGCGCTCACCGCAAACGAGCAGCTCGCGCGACATCTACATAGGAGCTCGTCGAGATCAACACGGGCGTCGAGACGTGGAACATCGCCACCGCGGCGCTCGCAATGGCAAAGCGGTTCCGCGACGCGGGCATCCCCGAGACCGACATCGTCGTTGGCGGACCATGCGATGAACGGATGGCGATCAAGTCATTCTACGAGGGGCAGGAGTTCCTTTATCGGTTCACGAAGGCTTTGACGGGTACGCGGGCGAGCACGGCGCAGTAGCAGTCCTGTGCGGTTCGCCTAACACATCGTCACCGCACCATCGAGCAGGACGCGAATTGCACGGCAGACGCGAACGCGGACGGTCGCGGAGGACGGCTTTTGCGCCTCTGGTCCGGGGCGCCCGCCCGGTCGGAACGGCGATGACGCGGGAGGGGTCGAAACGGCCGGATGACGGCTCTGCACCGACGCCGCGTCGCGCGAGGCCGCTCCGCTTCGGCATCCAGAACGGAGGGGGGGAACGGATGAGGGGATGAGAAGATGAGGCGGATCGCTCCTCAGCGCTCACGCGCCCGCTCTCCAGAGCCGTGAAGTGATGGGGAACTGCCCCCGGGGCGAGTGACATCCCGGGGAGCCGTTCCCGCTTCAGTCACGTTCCGGCGGGCGGAGCTTCGACCTACGTAGGATGATGTCGCTCATCCCCTCATCCCCCTCATCCGTTCCCCCTCTCAGGTCTGGATGCCTGACGTGGCGCGAGACGCGTCCCCTCATCCGGCCGTTTCGGCGTCATCCGCGTCATCGCCGTTCCGACCGACCCGCGCGCACCGGACTGGAAGCGCGAGGGGTCCCCCGCGGCCCGTCCCGCGTCCGCCCCTGCCGCGTCCCCCGCGATCGCCCGATGGCGCGGCGAGATGAAACGATGCGTTAGGACTCTGACCCCAAAGGCCGCAAAGGCCGGGCGAGGAGAGCTGCGCCGAAAACGCCCGCGCTGTCGCCAAGCGTGGGACGAAGCAGCTCGGTGCGGAGCTCGGTGTTGAAGAGGTGCCGCCGGATCGCCGCGCGGGTCTCCTCCGCATAGAGGCGATCGATGTTCCCCACGCCGCCGCCGATCACGATCGCGTCCGGGTCGAGAATGTTGATTACCGCGGCGATGGCCTCGCCGAACTTCGCGACGAGTCGGGCGAGCGTCGCACCGGCATCAATATCGCCAGCACTGGCACGCGCGACGATTGTCGGCAACGCCACGCTCGCAGCAGTCCGCTCGCGGTAGAACCGCTCCAGTGCCGGCCCGGAAATGACCGTCTCCACGCACCCCGCTCGCCCGCAGTAGCACGGCGTCGCTTCGCCGCGCATGGGGTTGTGCCCCCATTCGCCCGCAATGCCGTGCAGCCCGTGCAGCGCGCGCCCGTGCACGACGATCCCGCTCCCGACGCCGGTGCCGAGAATGAGGCCGATCACCACGTCGCGCCCCTGTGCCGCCCCGAACGACGCTTCGGCCAGCGCGAAACAGTTGGCGTCGTTCGCGAGCCGGCACTCGACGCCTAACGCGGCAGCGAGGTCGGTCCCGAGCGGCCGGCCGTTCAGGCAGACCGTGTTCGAGTTCTTGAGCAGGCCGGTGGCGGGCTCCGTCGTCCCGGGCGTGCCGACGCCGATGACGCCGGGACGCGGCAACCCTGTCGCCGACACGAGCCGCTCCACCGCGGTGCGGATACGCTCGATGATGTGGTCGTATCCCCGATCACTCTCGGTCTCGAGACGAATGCGATGGCGAGGCTCGGTCGGGCGAGCCGAGTCGATGACGACGGCCTCGATCTTGGTCCCGCCGAGGTCGATGCCCCAGAGCGAAG
>DASURJ010000542.1:0-15691 GCA_036280115.1 Gemmatimonadaceae bacterium | reverse complement strand
CCGGTAGTGTTGTCGAACGGTCATTCCGAGTGCAGCGAGGAATCGCCGTCGTCCCGGCCGAGGGCCCTCTACCGGGATGAATTGCGATTCCTCGACTGCGCGCCTGCGGCGCTCCGCTCGGAATGACACCGCGATTCCTCGACTGCGGCCCTTCGGGCCTCCGGTCGAAATGACAATGCCGTACCACTTGACCCTCCCGCGCACCGCCTCCATGCTCGCGGTTCCGCTCCTGAGTGTATTCGCCATTCGCGCGCACGCCGTTCTCGCTTCCATGCGTCATCGCCTTCTGTCCGTGCCTGTCGTCGCGGTTTCCGTGGTCCTCGCGCTCGCCGTCCCTGCGCGCCCCGCCATCGCCCAGACAGACGTCATCCGTGGACGCGTCACGAACAGCGACGGACTCCCGCTCGGCAACGTTCGAGTGACAGCCACGTCTATTCCCGGCGGCGTAACGCGAGAGACTCGAACGAGCGATCGCGGCATCTACCAGATCGCGTTCCCGAGCGGGACCGGCGACTACATCATGGGCTTCGCGCTCATCGGCTACGTGTTCCGCCAGTTCCAGATCAAGCGCCTGGCCGACGAGGAGGTGCTGATCGCCGACACACGGCTGTCGGTCATCCAGCTCGACACCATCTCGGTCGTCGCGCCGGTTCAGCAGCGCGTCGGGCGCAACTCGCGGACGCCGGACGTGAGTGGAACCGAGCGTCAGATCGACACCGACAACCTCCCCGCCGAACTACAGGGTGATCTCGCGGCGATGGCGGCCTCGCTCCCGGGCGTGTTGCTCGTGCCCGGCATTGATGGTGGGCCCGACGGCTTCTCGGTGCTCGGGCTTGGCGCCGATCAGAACAACGTCACGCTCAACGGGCTCGAGACGGGGGCGGACGGTCTGCCGCGCGACGCGCAGGTCTCGACGTCACTCTCCACATCACCGTACGACCCGTCGCGCGGCGGATTCAGCGGCGCGAACTTCAACATCCGTTCGGGCTCGGGCTCGAATTACCGGAGCCGGGGGCTGAGTCTCGTGCTCAGCGCGCCGCAGATGCAGTGGACCGATCCGGCCGCGCGCGCGCTCGGCAACGAGTACACGAATCTGTCGCTGGGTGGGCGTGCGTCCGGGCCCATCAAGCTGAACAAGGCTTTCTACAACGTCTCGTTCCAGCTGGGCCGGCAGTCGCGCGACAATCAGACGCTGCTCGACGCGGGGGAACTCGGTCTCGAGACAGCGGGGCTCGCGATGGACTCCGTGACGCGTTTCCTCGACATCCTCGCGATCACAGGGTTGCCGTCGATCGACCGGGGGTATCGGCCGGAGCGCCTGAGCGACAACGGCTCGGTGTTCGGCAGCATCGACATCTCGCCGCCGAGCTCTTCGACGGGTCACTCGTTCGGTATCACCTTCAACGGGAACTGGGGGAGACAGAGCCCGACTGGCGGGGGAATTACCCAGCTTCCGTCGTCGAGCGGTGACCGTACGAACTGGCGCGGCGGGCTACAGGCGCGGCACAACCGCTACGTCGGGTTGATCCTGAGCGAGACCTCGGCCGGGATCAACGTCTCGCGAAACCACGGGACCCCGTACCTCGATCTGCCATCGGGGCGAGTCCGGATCAACTCCGTGTTCGATGATGGCGCGAGCGGCGTGCAGACGCTCGTGTTCGGCGGCAATCAGAGCCTGAGCTCGAGCTCGCGCTCGACGAGCGGGACGATTCAGAACAACCTCTCCTGGTTCGACGACGCGAACCGGCACCGCGTCAAGCTGACGACAGAGCTGCGGTACACCGGCAGTACCCAGGACCAGTCGTCGAACCTGTTAGGCAGCTACTTCTTCAACTCGCTCGAGGACCTCGAGGCCGGGCTGCCCGCCTCGTACAGTCGCACGCTCTCCGCGAGGCGACGTTCCACCGGCCAGGTCTCGGGCTCGTTGGCGCTCGGCGACTCGTGGCGTCGCACGCCCGATCTCCAGATCCAGTACGGTATTCGCATCGACGCCAGCCGGTTCACGCGGACGCCCGCGTACAATCCGGCCGTGGAGGACGCCTTCGGCCGGCGCAACGATCACGTGCCCACGCCCATCACGGTCAGTCCGCGCGTGGGGTTCTCCTGGACCGTCGGCGAATCGAACGAGATCGCCGCGTTCACCGGCGCGGCGCGGAGGCCGAGGGCCGTGGTGCGTGGTGGCATCGGGCTGTTCGCGAACGGCTCGAGCGTCGGGTCGATCGGTGGTGCGCTCGACAACACGGGGCTACCCAGCGGCACACAGCAGATCTTCTGCGTGGGCCCCGCGGTCCCCATCCCGGACTGGACGCTGTACGCGAGCGACCCGACCGCAGTGCCCGACCGGTGCGCCGATGGGACCACCGGCAGCGTATTCGCGAACCCGTCACCCAACGTCACGCTCTTCTCGCCGGGTTTCCGGCCGCAGCGCACCGTCCGCTCCAACCTCTCGTGGAACGGGAACGTGTTCGACGGCCGCTTCTCGGCGAACATCGAGGGGACGTACTCGCTCAACTTCAACCAGCAGCGTTCCGTCGACCTGAACTTCGCGCCGGTCGAGCGGTTCACGTTGGACGCCGAGAACGGACGACCGATCTACGTGCTTCCGGGCAGTATCGTGCCGACGACGGGAAGCATCGCGTCGCGCGACGCGCGCGTGTCCCAGTCGTTCGCCCGCGTGTCCGAGATGCGCTCCGACCTCGAGTCGCGCACCGCGCAACTCAGTCTCCGTCTGTCGCCCATCCGGCGCGGGCCGTCGAAGTTCTCGTGGAGCGCGGCGTACACGTACGCGCACATCCGCGAGCAGGTGTCGGGCTTCTCGAGTACGGCGGGCAACCCGCTCGACGTCGAGTGGGCGCGGTCGGGGCAGGGACCGCACCAGATCACGTACAACCTGCGCTACGATTTCTTCGATGCGGTGCAGGTGAATCTGAACGGCTCGTTCAGGTCGGGCAGCGCCTTCACACCCACGATCGCGGGCGACATCAACGGCGACGGTTACTCGAACGATCGCGCGTTCATCCATTCCCCCACGACGGCGACCGATCCGGCGCTCGCCGCGGACATGGCGCGGCTGCTCGCGAATACGTCCGACGCGGCGCGCGAGTGTCTCGAGAAGCAGCTCGGCCGCATCGCGAAGCGTAACAGCTGCCGCGGGCCATGGACGTCGAACGCGTCGCTCAACATCACGCTCGATCGGGCGAAGTTCCGAATGCCGCAGCGCGCGGCGATCTCGTTCTCGCTGTCCAACCCGCTCGGTGCCGCCGACCTCCTGATCAACGGCTCGGGCAATCTCCGCGGGTGGGGGCAGAACATCTCGCCAGACCAGTCGCTGCTGTACGTGCGCGGCTTCGACCCCGAGACGAGGACGTACAGGTATGAGGTGAATCAACGATTCGGTGCCGTGCGCCCGCAGTACCTGGTGCTCCGCAACCCGGCGACACTCACGGCGACGGTCCGCTACGATCTCGGGCCGATGCGCGAGCGTCAGAGTCTACAGATGCAGCTGGACAACGGGCGAACGATGCCGGGCTCGCGAGCCTCCGTGCAGTCGTTCCGTAACCTCGGGTCCCAGAGCGTTCCGAACCCCATGGCGACGATCCTCCGCCAGCAGGATTCGCTGCGGCTCACGTCGGGTCAGGCGGATAGCATCGCGGCCATGAACCGCCGGTACACGTATCGAACGGACTCGATCTGGGCGCCGGTGGCTCGCTACTTCGCGGAGCTGCCCGCGCGGTTCGATGAGGCGCTCGTGTACGACCGCTACCTCGAGGCCCGGCGCGCGCAGATCGACATGCTCATGCGTCTGGTACCCGCCATTCGCACGTTGCTGACGTCCGAGCAACGTCGCCGGTTACCTCCACAGGTCGTGAACGCACTGGACCCCCGCTATCTGGAGTCGGTTCGCAGCGGTACCGGGACGTACGTCAGCGGCTCGCGGGGAGGTGATCGATGACGTTGCGTCTGTCAGCTTCGCTCGGAATGATGGTGGTATTGGCCCTGTCGTTCACGACAGCGCTCGCGCGGGCGCAAGGCGATTCCACGCGCGGGCCGGCCGCTGGGCCACCCGTTAGGCAGATCGCGACGGCCACCGCCGTCTCGACCGAACAGATCGGGTCGATCTCGAGCGTTCGCGAGTTGCCCGACGGCCGTGTGCTCGTGAACGACGGGGCCCGGCGACGGCTTCTGCTCATGGACACGACTCTCAGGACGCTCGAGGTCGTACTCGACTCGCTCACCGAGGTGGAGAACAGCTACGGTACCCGCCCCGGAACGCTGATGCCCTACCTCGGCGACTCGACGCTGTTCATCGACCCCGTGTCGTACGCGATGCTCGTGATCGATCCGGCGGGGAAGGTGACACGCGTTCGGTCCGTGCCGCGCGTGCAGGATGCGTCGCGCTACGGCGGCGGGGGCGGTGGGGCACGCGCCGGGGTGGACGGCAAGGGGCGTATTGTGTACCGCATCCCCGCTCGGCCGGGCCCACCGCCCGTGCCGCCGCCTCGCGGCGTGCCGTACTTCCCGCCGGAACCGGACTCCGCCTTCATCGTTGCCATCGACCTCGAGACGCGAAAGATCGACACGTTAGGCTCCATCCGCATCCCGAAGTCGGCATCCACGGTGCGGCGATCACCGACCGGCGGCTTCAACTTCTACGAGGTCGTGAACCCGCTGCCAAGCACCGATGAGTGGGCGGTGCTATCCGACGGTACGGTGGCGTTCGTTCGTGCGATCGACTATCGCATTGACTACCTGAACGCCGACGGCACGTGGACGTCATCGCCGAAACTGCCGTACGACTGGCAGCGGGTCACCGAGGAAGACAAGCAGCGCATGATCGATTCGGTCAAGGCGCAGCGGCGGCGCTCGGCGATGAACGCTTACGTGTCGTCGATGATCCGGTGGGTGAACATGTACGGGAAGTCGTACCCGGACAGCTTCACCGTTCCCGAAGACTATCGGCCGCAGAACGGCCTCTCACGAGACTGGAAACTGCCGCCCGGACTACGATTCCCGCCGAACTACATCTTCGCGTGCCGAGCGGGCGAGGCGCCGACGCTGCTTCCGATCGCTGCCGATTCGTCCCGCGGTCGTTCGCCTCGGGAAGGGCAGGGCGAACGCCAGGCAGGAAACCGGCCCATCGGGGACCGGGGCCGCGTGGGCCGTCAGTCCCCGGACCGTCCACTTCGCGGTGGGATGCCCGGCCCCGGTGGTCGAGGCGACGCCGGTGTGCGTCCCGACGCTGGTGGAATGCCGGGCGGGCCCCCGGGTGCGCCGGAAGGCATCCCGTCGTGCATCCCCGGTCCAGTGGTCGTGACGGGCGGCAACGCTCCGCCCATGCCCAGGATCCGGGAAAGTGGGGTAATGGGCGCGTCCGACCTGCCCGACTACCGCCCGCCGTTCACGGGCGGCGCCGTACGCGCGGACGCCGACGGCAATCTCTGGATTCGCACGGTGCAGTCCACGCCAGTGCCAGGTGGGCCGGTCTACGACGTCGTGAGCCGTCAGGGTCAGTTGGTGGACCGGTTGCAGCTTCCGCCCGGCTACCAGCTCGTGGGATTCGGGCGAGACAAAGTGGTGTACCTCTCCATGCGTGACGCGCAGGGGGTTCATCTCGCCCGCGTTAGGCTTCGGTAGACTCGCCGCACTGACCGACCGCGCCAGCGCCATGGGTGGAGTCGAGGACGGATGCCCTTCGGGCGGAGCCGTGTCATTCCTCGACTGCGGCCCTTCGGGCCTCCGCTCGGAATGACACTCTAGCGTCTCGAACGCAGGACGCGGATGACGTCGTCGCGCTTGAAGAACTCCGCCCATCCCAGGACGTCGCCGTCATGCTTGCTGTCCCGGATGCTTGGGTCGCCCCCCGCGTCGAGCAGGAGGCGTACAACGTCCGCGTGACCCGCCATCGCGGCCAGATGCATTGCGGTCACCTCGGCGTCCCAGTGCATCCAGCGCGCGTTAGGTGCCGCGCCGTGTGCCAGGAGCCAGCGCACGCCGCGCCCGTCGCCGCGTTTTGCCAGCAGATGTAGCGCCCCACCGTCCGCGACGAGCGCCGGGTTGGCGCTCGTCAGGCGCTCTGCCGTCTCCCATTCCGCGAGCGAGACCAGTGCGACGAGATCCATCATGCCTGCGCGCGGGGCTCTCGAACCGCGCTCGGCGCTCGTCAGCTCGGCCACCGTCATTGCGCGAATCGCCTGCATCACACGGGCGTCGATCTCCGGCGTATCCGCATACAATGCGGCGGGATTTCCCGCGCCGTCCACGGCAAGCGGATCCGCGCCCAGCTCGAGGATCAGCGAGACCATCGCTGGCCGCCTCATGCGCACCGCAAAGTGCACCGGCGTCTGATGGTTCTCGTTCCGGCTCATCCGCGCGCTGAGCGACGCAGGACGAGCCGCGACGATGCGACGCACCTCATCCTCCAGGTTCATCGCGATCGCGGAGAAGATGTGATGCCGAGCGCCTCGGCTCACGAGGAAGTCTGCGACGGCGCGGTGGGCGGAGTCATCGCATCCGTCCCAGCATGTCGCCCACCCGATGACCTCGAGCTCGTGATCGTCACCGTGGCCGACGACGTCGCCGCCCGCGTCCGCGAGTCGCCGGACCACGTCCAGGTGACCGGCTGCCGCGGCCCAGTGCATGGGGTAAGTGTTGTCGCCCTTCTCCCTCACGTTCGCGTCGATCCCCCGCTCGAGCAGCAACTCGACGGCCGCGAGCTGCCCGTTGTGTGCGGCGACGTGGAGCAGGGTGTGCTCGTATGGCTTCGTGCGTGCGTCGATCTTCGCCGGGTGCGCGTCGAGCAGCGCGGTCAACGTGGCAATGTCGCCCGTGCGCGCCGCGTCGAAGAGCCGGCCGTCGACGCCCAGCGCGTCCACGTGTGCCTTGAGCGCGCGCCAGCTCGAGAAGCCGTACTGCCGTGCGAGGGCGAGGTGGGCGTCGGCCAGCTTCGCGTCGGGGTTCGACGCGCGCATCGCGTCGAGCTGGCGCTTGGCCTGCTTGCGGAGCCAGTCGAGGTTGGGCGAATCCGGTAGGGACAACGGCCCGGATGCAGACCCGGAGGGCTGTTCGGACATATCGGCACCTTCCTTCCTTGAAAGGACGAGCCTTTCGTACCGCCCGTGGTCCGCAGTCAGGGCGAGGAATAGAAGGCGATTGTCGGAGGCTCGGGGTGGGTTGAACCCTCTACGCGGACCGTCGGCCGCCCCTGCGGCGCGTCGAAGTATCGTATGCCGCTCCGGACGCGGCCACAAGCAGCGCGTTCTGCGAGCGCCGACGGCCGGTGTGACTGCTCGTGCCGGTTTACCCGTCGTTCGTCCCGCCCGAGCGAGACGTATCCCTGCGCCCTTCGTTTCTGCATGGCGCGGCCCTAGCGTACGGCCCGGATCGCCATCGTCAGCATCATGAGGTGCCTCTGTGAGATTCGTTCCAGTCCTGCTCGCATGTGTCGCGATCACGCCAACCGCCCGCGCGCAGCAGACTTCATCGCCGTCGCCGCTCCACGGGAACCTCGCGCCCGGACGTTACGCCGTTGGGTTTACGAAGCTCGAGTTGCGTGACCCCACGCGCTACGATCGGCCAAAGGCGGATCACGACGGCCGCACCATAGCCGGCGATCGCGCGCGACGCTTCACCGTACACGTCTGGTATCCCGCCGCCGAGGGGGCGGGACCACCGATGACGTTCGCTGACTACAAGTTCTCGCACTTCGCCGACACGGTGAGCGAGACGACCCGCCGGACCGACGAGGCAAACCGGCGGCGATTCTTCGCGCAGTTCGGCACGGTGACCGACAGCGCGTGGAGCCGACTCATGGGAACGGCGCTTCTCGCTCGTCGCGGTGCGACACCGGCGGCGGGACGGTTCCCGCTCGTCGTTGGCTCGCTCAGACGACTCTCGACAACGGTCACGAACGAGTACCTCGCGAGCCACGGGTACGTCGTCGCGATGTCCGATGGCTTTCAGCCCGACACGAGTGACGCCGGCGTCGGGCTCGAGACGGCCGTACGAGACATGGAAGTCATGGTGCCCGAGCTCCGGACGCTCGCATATGTGGACCCCGTCAGGCTGGCCGCGTTAGGCTTCTCCGGCTCGGGCTTCTCGCAGATCCTGTTCGCCATGCGTCATCCCGACATCGATGCCGTCTGCGATCTCGAGAGCGCCATCTTCACCGACCGCGTGTTCTGGCCGCTGGCGCGCGGTTGGGGGTACAACGTGACGTCGATGCGCGCCCCGTTCCTTCACACGTACAGCGTACCACTGTCGCGCGACGAGAACCGATTCGCCGACTTCGAGGCGATGCGCTACTCGAACCGTCACCACTACCTCGTCGATGCGCCCGGCATTCACCACTGGGACTTCGCGGTCGAAGGGATGGCGGCAAGCACGGTCCTCGGTCTTCGTGGCGCGAACGCACCTCGACTCCAGAAGGCGTTCGAGACGACGAACCGTTACGTCCTCGCCTTCTTCAACGCGTACGTCAAGCGCGACACGGCGGAACTGGCGTTCCTCCGCCGGTCGCCCGAGGCCAACGGCGCGCCTGCCGGGCTGGCTACGATTCGGGAGCTACCCGCGGTGACGCCCGCGCCGAGCGTTCAGGCGTTCGAGGCACTCATCAACGAGCGCGGGATCGATAGCGCGATGGTCGTGTTCCGTGCGGCGCGCGCGCGCGACCCGCTGGCGACGCTGTTCACGGCGTTGCAGCTCAACCGACTCGGCTACCGGCTGCTGCGCGCGCGGAAGGTGAGTGAATCGATTTCGATCTTCCGCGAGGCGGTGGAGCTGCACCCGGGATCGGCGAACGCGTACGACTCGCTCGCTGAGGCGCTCGAGGCTGCCGGGCAGAGGACCGAAGCGCTCGCGGTCACTCGGCGAGGGCTCGACGTCCTGTCGGGAGAGCAGCTGACGCCCGAGCAGCGCCAGCAGATGAAAGGGACGCTCGAGGCTCGCGTCCAGCGCCTCGCCGCGCCACCCGGGAGGTGAACGGTGAAGGCCGGCATGTTATCCTCTGCACATGCCTGGCCCCGTTCAGGAAATCGAGCTCGAGGCAGCACCCGGCGTGTGGCGGCTCTCGCGGGCCGATCCGGCGCCCGACGTCGCTGAATTTGTCACGGAATACTGGGAGGTCGAAGGACAGCTCGGCGCGTTTCGCGAGGCGCTGCTACCGAACGGCCGCGTGGAGCTCATGTTGAACCTCGGCCCCGCGCATCGCGTGCTGAGCGAGCAGGCGCCGGGGACGTGGGAGCGCGCGTGGCTCTCGGGGCTGCAGGAACGCGCGCTCGTTATCGAGTCGCTCGCGGGGACCCACCTCGTTGCGGCTCGACTGCATCCTCTGGGGGCATTCGAGCTCCTCGGTTCACAGGTGCCGGGCGCTGCGAACAGCGTCGTCGACCTCACGGCCGTCATGGGCGCCTCCGCCCACGCGCTTCGTAATGTCGCGATGGCGGCGTCGGGGCCCGGCGATCGATTCGCGCTCCTCGAGTGGCTTCTCCGCGATCGCGTCGCGACGCGCACTGCAGCCCCAGAATTCGTTCGGCACTCGACGCGGCGCATCGAGGCCACGCACGGTAGCCTCCGGGTGTCCACCTTACACGACGAAGTGGCGGTGAGTCGTAAGCATCTCGCCGTTTCGTTCACCCGCGCCATGGGCCTCTCGGCAAAAGCGTACGCCCAGATCCAGCGGTTTGTCTGGACGCTCGGCCGATTGCAGGAGAGCACGACCATCGATTGGTCGAAACTGGCGAGCGAAGCAGGCTACTCCGACCAGTCCCACCTCGTGCGCGACTTCCGCCGAGTCGGCGCGGCGACCCCCACCGAGTACCTGCGGCGATCGACCCCGGACGGGACGGCGCTGCTGTCGGAGCCGGGGTAACAAATCGTCTATACGGCGCGTTCCTCTGCGCGTAGGCTGCCAGTCATCGATGCGAACGAACTACTGCGCCTCGTCATTCCGAGCGAAACGCCGGCGGCCGTCATTCCGAGCGGAGGCCCGAAGGGCCGCGGGTGCCCGCTTGCGAGCAGATGAGGAATCGCGCTCATCCCGAAAGAGGGATCTCTCGACCGGGACGAGCGCGATTCCTCGACTCCGGCCGCTCAGCGGCCTCCGCTCGGAATGACACGACGAGCGTCACCAACACGCCAAGACCACGGAGTCGATTGCATGCGCACGCTCGCGCTGATCATGGTTGCCGGACTACTCCATGCTCCAACCGCCGAAGCACAACAGCCACCGGCTCGAGCGGACTACACACCGCTCGAGTTCCTTGTCGGGAGTTGCTGGGTCGGGACGTTCCCCGACGGCAACAAGACCGATGAGCACTGCTTCGAGTGGGTGTTCGACCGAAAGTTCATCCGCGACCGCCACGTCGTGCGCGGCGGACCGACCCCGTACGAAGGCGAGACGATCTACGGGCTCGATCCAGCGACTAAGCAGCTGTCGTTCTGGTACTGGACCAGCCAGGGTCTCGTTACGACGGGACGCGTCGAGTACACGCCGGAAGGGATTGTTTTCCCCGAGCGGTACAGGACGTCAAAAGGCGAGGTCGAGCTGAAGGCGGTCTGGAGTCGGTCGGGTACGGACGGCTATCGCATCTGGCAGGGCCAGCGCGAAGGCACCGGGTGGAAGACGCTCTGGACGATGGAGATGAAGCGAACGCAGTGAGCTGTCACCGCGCCTTCGGTTCCGAGTGGAAGATCTTCGACACGATCTTCCACTCGCCGTTCGCCTTCACGAGCTGGAAGTAATCGGTCAGCGTCGCCGTCGGATAGTCCAGAACGACCTTCGCCATGGCGGCCGTCCCCGTGATGTCCACCGATTCGATCCGACGCTTGCGCTGCGCCTCGTCCGCGGCCGGACGGCCCGAGAAGCCAGCGATGTACTCCGGGCCAGGCCGGAATCTGATCTGCCCTTCCCGCGCGAAGAACATCTTGAGCTCTGGATGGAAGACATCCTTGATGTGATTCCCGTCGCCGGTGGAATGCGCGAGCAGGTAGTGGTTGAGCGCGGCGCGAACTGCCGCCTCGTCAGCTGACGCCGACGAGCTGGCGCGTTGTGCCACGAGTCCGCCGGGTGCAACGAGGAGCGCCGATGCGAGCAGCGCTTGCGTGATGGCCTTCATGTAGGACTCCGCGGGCCGTTGAAGGTGAATCGTGACGTGAGCGCAGCGGAAATGCCGCTACCGTTGATCACTCCGCATCCTGAAGCGCTCGCGCCGCGGGCACGCGCATCGCCCTGACGGCTGGTCCCACACACGCCAGAACGGCGATGGCGATGAACGCGGCCGGAACGCTCGTCAATAGTACACCGTCGCGCGCCGGGACATTGTAAAGAAAGTTTCCGAGTACCGGCGCACCACTCGCCGCAATCACCGCGCCGGCCACCGCGCCGGCGGCCGCCATCGCCGCGTTCGTACGCATCACACTGGCCAGAATATCGGTTCGTCCCGCTCCCAGCGCGCTTCGAATCGCAAGCTCGCGTGTCTGCCGTGCCACGGTGAAGGAGACCACGCCGAATACGCCCACGGTCGCGATGACCAGCGCAAGTGCAGCGAAGACCGCGAGAAGCGCGGCGAGGAACCGCTCGCGCGCGGTGGCGCTCCGCACGACCTCGTCCATGGTGGTCGACGCTTCGACGGCGACGTTCGGATCGACATCGCGCACCGCCGCGCGCAGGGCAGGAAGCACTGTGGCCGGCGCGGCCGGCGTCTGCGCGACGAGCGTCATGTTGCGCAGCCACCCGGTCCAGCGTTCTCCCTGCGCGATCGGAAGGATGATCTCGGGCCGCGGCGTGGCAGACAACCCGCTACTCCGCACATCGCCGTACACACCGACGACCGTGATGAGACCGATCTCGGCCGGCGCGAACGTCGCGCGAAAACGCTTCCCGATCGCGCTCTCTCCCGGCCAGAGCGCTGCCGCCGCGGCCGCGTTCACGAGAGCGACGCGGGCGGTGCCGCCTCGGTCGGTTGCCTCGAGGTCACGCCCCGTGACCAGCGGAATGCCTAACGTCCGGAGCACGCCGTCCGATGCGGCCTGAACGTCGACGCTCACGGCGTCCCTCCGCTCGGTATCGCCCTCACGCAGGAGGTTCTCACTCCGCTGGCCGTCGCGCAGCGGCAGGTTCCGCACGAACGCCGCCCGCTCGATGCGGCGCTCGGCTGCCACGCGTTGCCCGAGCCGCTCGTAGAACGCCACGACGGACGCGGCGTCCCGGTAGCGGGCGACCGGAAGCACGACGTCGATGGCGGCGCGCGATGCCGGCTCGAGCCCGGGATCCACCGCGTTCAGTCGGGAGAGCGACTTGGCGAACAACCCGGCACCGACGAGCAGCAGCGTGGCCAGCGCGGTCTGCCCGGCAACGAGCCATCGGAGTCCGCGCATCGTAGCGCTCCGGCCGCGGCCGCCGGCACGAAACAACGCCGACGGCTCGTGTCGAGCCGCGCGCAGTGCCGGTGCGAGCGCGAACAGCCCGCCCGTGAGGAGCGACACGACGATCGCGAACATTACGACCCGGACGTCAATGGCGACCGCAGCCTGGCTCATGAGCTCCGCGGGAGCGAGCTGCATCAGCGCGGGCAGCCCAGCGGCGGCGAGCGCGAGACCCAGGAGTCCGCCACCCACGCCGATCGCGAGCCCCTCGAGTACCACCGGCTGCGCCACACGCCGGCGCGAGGCGCCTAACGCGATACGCACGCCCACCTCGGCGTGCCGCGTCTCGCCGCGCGCCAGGAGCAGATTCGCGACGTTCGCGCACGCCAGGAGGAGCAGCACCCCGGCCGCGCCGGACAGCAGGACAGCGACACGCCGCGCGGTGCCGAGGATGCGGTCGACGATCGATCCGACCATGACCGCGTGGCCGTCGTCGCCGAACGTATGTTGCCCCGCGTAGCGCTCGGCCCACGTTCGCTGGAGCGTCGTGAGCTCGGCGCGCACCGTGGCTTCGGACGCGCCCGGACGGAGCAGCCCGAGCACCGTGAGACCGTGCCCCGACCGGTTCGTGGCCCAGCTCGCGGGTTCCGGCACGCTGTGCACCCACACGTCGGTAGCGTCGCCCGGCAAAGCCACCGCCGGGTCGAGGACGCCGACGATGAGCGCCGGCTGCGCGCCGACCGTCAGACTTCTCCTCCCGACAATGCTCGGGTCACCGCCGAACGCCGTCATCCAGAGTCGGTAGGAGATGACGGCGACGGACGGGGCATCCAGCCTGTCGTCCGCGGCCGACGGGAGCCGGCCGATCGAGGTGCGCGCGCCGGCGATGGCGTAGATGTCGCCCGCGGTAAACGCTGCATCGACCATGCGGGCCGGGTCACTGCCGGTCGGCTCGAGCAAGAGCTGGCCGCCGGCCCACGCTCCCACGCGTTCGAAGCTTCGCACATCGCTCCGCAGGTCCACGTACTCGGCGAGTGAGATCCCGTATTCCTGCCCGGGATTCCGCTCGAACGTCCCCCAGAGCGACATCACTCGACGTTCGTTCGGAACACCCACGCCGTGCAGTACTGTCGCGTCGATGACGGAGAAGACCGCGGTCACCGCGGCGATCCCGAGCGCCGCAGTGAGTACCGCGGTGGTCGCGAACCCTGGCCGCCGGGCGAGACCTCGGAGCGCGACGCGTGCATCGCTACGGAGCCCGGCCATGGCAGTCTCCCGCGGTGCCGCGAGATCCGCATTCGGGATCACGTAGGCGCGCGGGTTGAGCCTCACGGCAACACTCGTCCACGCGACGTCCGCGACGGAGCGGACGATCAGCGCGAGGCGCGCAGCCACCCCCGATTCGCGCCACTGGTCCTCGAACATCTGCCGCATCTCCGCCGCATATCGCGCGTGGAACGAGGTCGGGAGCGCTCGTAGCAGCAGCCCGTACACGCGACCGATCCTGGGCGCGGTCATACACGCACTCCATTGATGAGGGCGGCGACGTCGGGCGACGCGACGAGCGACGCGAGGCGTCGCGCTTCGGCGGCGAGGATCCGTTCGCCGGCGGCTGTCAGGGTATAGAAGAGGCGGCGTCGATCGTCGTCAGGCTCGTCGGCCGGGGCGTGTGTCGAGCGGATGACGCCGCGGACCTCGAGGCGCCCGATGAGGCGATACAGCCCACCCGGATCGAGGTCGATGCGGCCGTCGGACCGCGCCCGAACCTCTTTCTTGATCCCGTAACCGTGGCGGGCGCGGCCGCGGAGGGCGAGCAGGACGAGGAACGTGGCCGGGGGGAGCGGTAGGAGGTCGTCGAGCGGGTTCATGGGCAATCCGGGCTCTCATAGATGTTTTCGTCATATATGACAGCGTCAGTATTGCCAGGGTTTACACGTGGTCAACGAGGCCCCGAAAAAAGATCGGAACCGCGGAGGACGTAGACGCGGCACTGAGCGTCCCCCACGTCCTCCGCGGTTCAACAGCCTGGCGGTGGGGCCTAACGAGCTGCGAGGCTCGGTGCCGCGTCTACGAATGCCCGGACCGAGCGTCCGATCGTCTCCGCCTCACACCAGAACACGGCGTGGCCGCATGCGCTCGGCACCGCCAGGGTCTCGGCCCCAATGATTCGGGCGAAGGTCATGGCTGGCGTGGGGTCGACGAGCATGTCGTCGGGCGACCAGACGACCAGCATACGCGCGCGGACGGCGCTCCCCGCCCGTTCCATGGAGCCACCGAACCGAGCGGAAATATCATGGGTGGCGATCGCACGAAGTTGCGCGGCGTAGTCGGCGAGCGACCACCCGCCCTCGCGGTACCCGGTCGCCATACCCCGAACGGTGCGGGCCACGAACGCGTCGCCCGAGTCGATGACGATTCGCGTGGTATTCATGAATAGCGTCTCGAGTCGGCTCGCCTGAATCCATGCTGAATCCGGATCGATTCCCGGGCGATTCAGCGCCTCGGCCGACGCTCGCCAGGTGTCGTAGATCAGCCGGTCGTAGGTGGTCGTGCGGGGCGTCCCGAACAGTGGGACCGACACGTCCATGAATGTCGGGTAGCGCACGGCCCACTCGAACGCCTGGAAGCCGCCCATGGAGATGCCGACGACGGCACGAAGGTGGCGAACCCCGAGCCCCTCGGTGAGCAACCGGTGCTGGACGTCGACCATGTCGCCGATCGTGAGTCCGGCGAACGCATTGGCGCCGGCAGGGGAGTTCGACGGAGACGATGAGGCGCCATCGGCGAGCGCGTCGACAACGATCACGTGATAGCGCGTCGTATCGACGTAGGTGCCGAGCATGAACCGGTGGTCCTCGGAGCGGCCGCCGAAGAACGTGGGGATGAGGATGACGTTGTCGCGCGCCGGCGAGAGCTGCCCGAACGTGCGGTAGGTGACGCGGCACGACGGCAGTGACGCGCCGCTCGAGAGCCGGCACGTGCCTAACGAAGCGGAACGGGGCGCCGGGCGGGCAGTGGGTTGTGCGTCGGCGGTGCCGGCGGGAAGCGTCCCGCTGACGGCCATCGCGAGTCCGGCCGTCAGCGCGCGCCGACGAGCGTAGAGGGGCCAGGCGGAGGGCTTGGGATTCGAGGGCATGAGATTTCACTGGTGGACTTGGGACGCGCGTTGCGGCGAAAGGCGACCTCGCCTCGCGCGATCAGCGCGTGTATCCACCTAAGCGGGAACTCCCGGGGATCTCCCTCATCGTCGGTCATCGGGAGCGTAGCGAGGAATCGCTGACATCCCGGGACAAACAGCTTCGTGAGGGGTCAGAGTCCTAACGGATCGTTA
>DASURJ010000541.1:0-4714 GCA_036280115.1 Gemmatimonadaceae bacterium | reverse complement strand
TTCGCGTCGGCCGAAGCGCATGCCGAATTGTACGACGCGCTCGTGGCGACGCTGGACGCGCTCGCGGTGAGTCCGCAGGGGAGCGCCGCCGACGTGGCCCTGGGGGGCGCGTGGCACCTGATCGCGCACCTCGGGTTCGCGCCGTCGCTCGACCTCTGCGCGACGTGTCACGCGGCCGTGCCACTTGAAAGCCCCGCGTCGTTCAGCCACCCATCCGGGGGGGTACTGTGCCGGCGTTGCACGCAGCTCGCACGCACGAGTCGCGTCCTGCCGGCGTCCGCGCGGTCGGCGCTCCGCGCATGGATTGGTGGGAGCCTCGCGCCGCTCGCTGACGCGCCGGAACGTCGCGCCCATCAGCGACTGCTGCGCGAGTTCCTCGCCGAGCACCTCGCCGACGGCCGACCGCTCCGCGCGTATGACGTCTGGGAACGCAACAGCTGGGGCGCCAGCGACGTTGCGTCCATTGCCGGTATCGCGCCGTGATCATCGGCACCGCGGGCCACATCGATCACGGCAAGACGGCGCTCGTGCGCGCGCTCACGGGCGTGGATACCGACCGACTTCCCGAAGAGAAACGGCGCGGCATCACGATCGACCTCGGGTTCGCGCCCCTGGAGCTGCCTAACGTGGGAGTCGCCGGCGTCGTCGACGTTCCCGGCCACGAGGCGTTCGTCCGCACGATGCTTGCCGGCGCGACCGGCATCGACCTCGCGCTCCTGATCGTCGCCGCCGACGAAGGGGTGATGCCACAAACGCGCGAGCACGTGGCGATTCTCGAGCTGCTCGGCATCCGCGGCGGCGTCGTCGCGCTGACGAAGCGCGATCTCGTGGACGGCGACTGGCTCGAGCTCGTCCGGCTCGACGTCGCGGAGGCGCTCGCGTCTACACCGCTGGCCAGCGCGCCGGTCATTCCGACGTCCGTCGTGTCCGGCGAAGGGTTGGCCGAGCTCCGTGTGGCGCTCGCGGACATTGCGGCGCGATGCGCGCCGCGGCGTGCCGACGACATCTTCCGGATGCCGATCGATCGCGTCTTTACCGTGCGGGGCACCGGCACGGTCGTTACCGGCACCGTCTGGAGCGGGAGCGTCAACCGTGACGACACCGTTCGCGTGTTGCCCGACGATCGAACGCTGCGAATCCGCGGACTTCAGGCGCACGGTCGTGCCGTAGATAGCGCGCGTCCCGGGATGCGGCTCGCGGTGGCCCTCGCCGGCATCGATCACGACGCGCTCTCGCGCGGCGCGGTACTCGTCGCCGACGAGGGATGGCACCAGACGCGCGTGGTTCGTGCTGACGTGGCGCTGCTCGCGGGAGGCGCGGCAGTGCTGTCCCCGCGCGCGGTCGTCCGGTTCCATCTCGGGACCACCGAAGTCGGTGCGCGCGTCGTCACGCCTGGTGGCCCGCTCGCCAGCGGCGAGACGAAACCGGCGCGCGTCGTACTCGACGCGCCGATCGTCGCACGAGCCGGAGATCGATTCGTCATCCGCGGCGGGTCGCCACTCGGAACGCTCGGCGGGGGCGTGGTAGTGGACCCCAACCCATCGCACCGCCGCGCAAGGCCGTGGGCCGGTCCACACGAGTCGGTGGCTGAACGCCTCGCCCTCGCGCTCTCGGAAGCCGGAGGAAATGGAGTCGGGGTTGGCGACCTTCCAGTCCGGATCGGAGCCTCGCCGGCTGACGTAACCGCAATGCTCGCGTCGTCAGACCCTCGCGTCATTCGCATCGGCCGCCGCATCTATTCGATCGCCGAACGGGAGCGCGTGGCGTCGGCCATCACTCGCCTCATCGACGCGCACCACGAACGCTATCCCCTCGACCCCGGCGCGACGCTGCAGACGGTGCGAGCCCAGCTGACCGGGCACCCTGAGCTGATCGACGACGCGGTCCAGGCGGCGAGGGATGCGGGGCTCGCCGAGGTCGACGGAGGCATCGTGAGACGAACCGGCTGGTCGCCCCGTTTGTCTAGCGACCAGCAACGACTCAAGGCGGTACTGATGGATTCACTCCGATCCGCGGGCGCGGAGCCGCCGAGCCTATCGGAGCTGACGGCAGCGCACGGCCCAGCGGTTGCTCCTCTGATGCGTATCCTGGAGAGAGAGGGGGTCGTCGTGCCGGTGGAGTCCGACCGCTACTACGCGAGGGACGCCGTGGAGTCGCTCGTTGCGCGCCTCCGCAGTGAAACCGACCCGCAGCGCGAGTATACTCCCAGTGAGCTTCGGGACGTCATCGGGATTTCGCGCAAGTACCTGATTCCATTTCTCGAGTTCTGCGATCGGACCGCCGTTACGGAACGGCGCCCAACCGGGCGGGTAATTCACCGAGGATAGCCCGATTCGGCCAGGTGGCGATGTGCTTGGAGTGGCGAACGACGTGTGATCTGGTTGCTTGACAAGCGTTTTCGCCAATCCTATGTTCGCGCCAGAAAGGCTCGTAAACCGTCAACCATGCTCAGGAGTTAGAGTCTCGGACCTACTTCGTCTGCTGGAGAAAGCAACATGAAGCTTCGTTGGGGGGCACTTGCGGTTGTGCTCGTCCTCAGCGCGCTCATGCCAAGTGTCCTGTCGGCGCAGGGGGGTAGGAGCCCTGCCCGTGAGAGAAAACCCGGGGTTCTGAAGCAGAACTATCCGAACCCGTTCAACCCTGAAACCCGGATTCCATTCACGATCGGCGACGAAGCTTGTACGGATCCGGGCAGGCAGTACAAAGTTTCCCTGCGGATCTACAACATCTTGTCGCAGCTGGTGGCGGTTCCGATTCTGCAGGGCGGGACAGGAGGCGTGGCAGGAGGGCAACGCATCGACGGCATCATGCTGACGTGCGGTGACTACGTCGCGTACTGGGACGGGAAGTATCAGGACTCGAGAAAGGAGGTGGCCTCGGGCGTCTATCTGTATGAGTTGAGGATAGACGGCTCGAGCGAGGTTAGACGGATGTTAGTGACCAAGTAACCAACCGTCGCCTTTGGAGAAATCGAGAGCGCCCCCCGGTACCACCGGGGGGCGCTCTCGTCATTCAGCTCCGAGTCGTGCGGGCGGCGCCGTCGCCAGGGCTCATTTCCCGGCGCTGTCCGCCGCGATGTCTGCCGCCCGTCGCTCGATCGCTTGCCACACGGTTTGCGCTCTCGTTGGATTCCTGGCCAGTTCCCGCGCCGCGGTATCGAGTTCCGCCGGCGTGACGCCGCGCCGCTCCAGCACGGCGGCGCGGCGCGTCTCACGCTCGGCCGAGTCGAGCCCCGCAACCTCGTGCACGTGCTTGAGCTCCGCCATCACCGCGACGAACGCCGAATCGCTCATGGCGCTCGTCGGTCCCGCCTCTCGGCACGCCGCAACCACCACGATCGTCACGCTACTCGAGACCAGCGTGGCCAGTCGCCGGAAAACACGAGGGGGGCGCATGTGGCCGCAAGCCTAGGGGCGGAGACAGGGCCCGTCAAGCGACGGCCTCCTATGTACCGTTGAGCTCGCTCGACCTGCCTCCGGGGCACGAGGACCGCGCAAGACACGACGCGACGCGACCCCGAGTGCGCCAGAACGGCGCACCGTATGCGGCATTGCGGTTGCCCTTCCAACGGCGGTATCTCGAATGAGTGCGCGGCACGATCACCGGTGTGGGACGGGGGCGTACCGAACCCGCGACCACCCAAACGTCGTGACTGCCGACCGCCGACTCCCGACTTCCGACTCCAGCAATGATCAACGCCGACAGGCTGACCGTTAAGTCCGCCGAAGCCCTGAACGACGCGATCGCCCAGGCCCGGCGCAACGGCAATCCGCTCGTCTACGACCTGCATCTCCTCTCCGCGCTGCTCGCCCAGGATGAGGGGATCGTCGTCCCCATCCTGCAGAAGCTCGGCGTGAACGTCACGCAACTGCGTGAGCAGGTCGAGCGCGAGATCGGACGCTTCCCCAAGCAGAGCGAGGCGCAGCCATCGCTCTCGCGCGAGCTGAACCAGGTGCTCGACAAAGCCGAGGGCGAAGCGAAAGGCCTTGGCGACGAGTACGTGTCCACCGAGCACTTGCTGCTCGCGCTCGCGGACACGAAGGGCACCGAGACGCGCACCGTCCTCTCGGCGCTCGGCGCGAGCCGCGATGCGCTGCTCGAGGCCCTCCAGGCCGTACGCGGCTCGCACCGCGTGACCGACCAGACGCCGGAGAACCAGTACCAGGCGCTCCAACGGTACACGCGGGATCTCACCGAGATCGCGCGGAAGGGCAAGCTCGATCCCGTCATCGGGCGCGACGAGGAGATTCGCCGCGTTATGCAGGTGCTGTCGCGTCGCACGAAAAACAACCCCGTGCTGATCGGCGAGCCCGGCGTGGGGAAGACGGCCATTGCCGAAGGGCTCGCGCAGCGCATCGTGAACGGCGACGTGCCCGAGAGCCTTCGCAACAAGCGCCTCATCGCGCTCGACCTCGGCGCCCTCATCGCGGGCGCGAAGTACCGCGGCGAGTTCGAGGAGCGGCTCAAGGCGGTCCTCAAGGAGATCACCGATAGCCAGGGACAGTTCGTCGTGTTCATCGACGAGCTGCACACGCTCGTCGGCGCCGGGAAGGCCGAAGGCTCGATGGATGCCGGCAACATGCTCAAGCCGCTGCTCGCACGGGGCGAGCTGCGCGTCGTCGGTGCGACAACGCTCGACGAGTATCGCACCAACGTCGAGAAGGATCCTGCTCTCGAGCGGCGCTTCCAGCCGGTGTACGTCGGTGAGCCGACC
>DASURJ010000540.1:0-2093 GCA_036280115.1 Gemmatimonadaceae bacterium | reverse complement strand
CGATGGGCGCGAACGCGCGGCCCACGCTTCAAGCCAACGCGGTCCCGGCTGCGGGGCGTGGAGCCACCTGACGAGCGGAATACGGCTGTCGAGGATCGCCGGGCCGAAGATCGCCTGCGACCACGCGGAGTGGACGACTGCGACATCGGGACGGTCCGCGTCGAGCACGTTTCGAAGCGCGCGCCGGGCGCGACGGATTTCATCGGGTCGGCGAGCCCTTACGGTCCCCAGGACGCGCACGATCCCGCCCTCGGCGCGAAGCGCGTCGGCGGTACGCCCCTCGAAGCACAGCGCATAACTCGATGCCACCGGAGATGTCCCGGCGATTCGAGGTGCCAGCGTCTGGAGCATGCGCTCCACGCCACCGAACATGTTCCCGCTGTGCACGTGCAGGAGGTTCATCGCGCAGCTTCCAGAGGGATCGACGATGTCGGGATGCGCTCCATCGTGGCCGCCAGCGCCCGTGAGAACCGGTGACGTCCAAACGCGCGAACCGCGTGGTCGCGCGCCGCCGCGCCGAAGGCGGCGCGGCGGTCCGGCCGCGCGATGAGATCATCAATCGCGCGCGCCAGACCAACGACGTCGCCTCCGCGAGCCGCCAGCCCGTGGACGCCGTCCACGAACAGCTCGCCGGCTCCGCCCTCGGGCGCCGCAACGAGCGCGCGGCCGCAGGACATCGCCTCGGCGATCACCAACCCGAACGGTTCGGGACGCGTGCTCGCGTGCACGACGATGTCGAGCGCGCGATAGGCGGCAGGCATGTCGTCGATCGCGCCCGTGAAACCCACGCGGTGTGAGATGCCGAGATCGCGGGCGATGGATTCGAGCTCGGCCCGCGTCCACTGGCTGTTCTGCGTGTCGTAGATGGCATCGCCGATCACGTAGGCGCGAATGTTCGCAGCCTTGATCCTCGAGATCGCCTGGAGGAAGATCTCGTGCCCCTTCCACCTGGCGAACGTCGCCGGCAGGCCGATCCTCAGCGTTCCGGCGGCCGCTGCCGGCAGGCCCGCGAGCGCATCCAGATCGGCGGCTGGGCCATCCGGAACGAAGCGGTCGGTGTCGATCGCGTTGTGGATGGCGACGACGGGAACCGACGCCGGCAGAACACGGCGGGCATCATCGGCAACACTCTCGGATACCGCGATCGCGAGGTCGCACCGGTTGCCGAGCAGGCGTGCAAGTCTCGACGAGATCGAGCGGGTGCCGAGATAGTCGTGGATGTGCCAGACCACAGGCGCTTGCCGCGGCATCAACGCGCTCAGCACGTGCGTCTTGATGCCGTGCGAGTGGATGACGTCCGGATCGGTTACTTTGACGGCCTCGCCGAAGCGCCGGTAGAACCCGGGGAATCGCTGGAGCGCGGGCGCCATCGCGCGAATCGTCGCGCCGGCCGACGCGAACGCGTCGCCGAGCAGCGCGACTTCTGACGGCGCTTCGACGGAAGTGGCCCGGGCGCCGACACTCGCGGCCGCATCGACGAGTCGTCCGCGGCCCAACGCCACGAGCGAGACCTCGACGCCATTCCACGAGCGCGCCGCGTGCATGCACTCCAGCGCGACGCGTTCCGCGCCGCCGAGCTCGCCTGACGCCGTGAGGTGCGTTATGCGCATCGCGCGATCACATCAAGCACGCGCGAACGTGGCGGCCCGCACAGGGGACGCCGTGGAGACGCCATAGATCCGCAGGCACGCCGCGACGACCGCGTCCCAGGAGAACCGCTCCAGCACTCGCTGACGTCCACGTTCGCCCATCGCCGCGCGTTCCCGCGGGTGCGCCAGCATCCACCGTAGCGCCGCCCGCAGCGCGAGCGGATCGTTCGGCGGCACGACGAGTCCGGTCTGCCCGTGGTCGACGACCTCGGGGAGGCTCGCCACATCCGTACAAATCGCAGGGGCGCCGCACGCCATCGCCTCGAGCAGCGTTTGACCGAGCAGCTCGGGAACACGGGTTTCGCCGCCGTAGATGTCCTTGTACACGCTCGGGAGCACGACACACGCAGCGCGCCGGTACGCCTCGACGAGCGCCGCGTCGTCACAGTCCGTCCGGAACATGACGCGCTTGCCGCAAGCGCGGTTCTGAAGGTCCTCGAAGTA
>DASURJ010000539.1:0-2494 GCA_036280115.1 Gemmatimonadaceae bacterium | reverse complement strand
CCGGCTCCGAGCCGCATCGCGCCAGGTGGGCATCGCGACCGGTCCGGGTCGGGAAAGGGCAGGAGGGGGATGGACAGGATGAACAGGATGACGAAGATGACTCGGGCGGCGGCAGCGTTGGTCTCTCGAGCGGCCTGAAAGACAGGGGGAACGGCCGCTCGGGATGCCACCATCCCTGAAAGCCGTTCGCCCTAATCATTCCAGGCCGCTGGTGCCAGCTACCGTGCTGCCGCGGTGGTCATCTTCGTCATCCCGCTCATCCTGTCCATCCCCTCCTGCCTTTTTCCCACCTGGACCGGTCGCGATGCTGACTCGCGCGATGAGGCTCGGAGATCAGTTCCCCGTTCCCGGTTCCCGGTTCCCGACAGTCTTTGCTCGTGGCTCCAGTGTTCTCTCGAGTGCGGGCAGGAACGGCTCGTATCGTGAGCCGGGGTGCCACCACACCCAGCCGTTGTAGCCGGCATCGTAGACGCCGCGCGCCTGGTCCTTCACGTGGGAAGGACCGTACGGCGGCTGGCCGAGGGAGAAGGCCTGGATCCATGGCCGGACCCGTTCACCGGTCAGGCCGAGCTTCGCGTCGCGTTCCCGCGCGCGCGAGATCGCGCGCAACTGCACCGTGTATGGGTCCGCGTTAGGCCGAGCGAGCCCGAACGCGCCCCGCGGGTAGTGGGACGGATACGTCATGGGCAGCATCACGTCCACGACGCGCGACAGCGTCTCCCAGTCCTGCCCGATCTCGAGTGGCCCGCCGATGGTCGTCACCAGCCCGAACACATCGGCCGTCGTGTGGACGTTCAGCTTGTCGAACCGTGCGTTTGCGACCCGGAGAAACTCGGCGAGGACGGCCGGTTTCGACCGGCCCTCCTGGTTCGGAAATACCTGCGGAGGGAGGCTCTTGTAGGGCTCAGGGAAGCGAATGTAGTCGAACTGGACCTCGCCGAAGCCGAGCTTCACTGCCTCCTCGCCGACGCGGAAGTTGTACTCCCAGATCTCCTCGTCGTACGGGTTCACCCACGTCAGCCCCTGCTTGTCGCGCCAGGGCGTCCCGTCAGGCTTCCGGATCACGTGGTCGGGATTCATGCGCGCCGCGACCGAATCCTTGAACACGACAATCCGCGCGATGGCGAGAATGTCATGTGCCTTGAGCGTGTCGAGCAGCTGTCGCACGTTCGGGATGACGCCCGCGGCGCCGGCGTTCTTTCGAAGCAGTGGATCCTGCGACGGAATGTTGAGGCCGAACTCGTCCTTCACGTCGATCACGAACGCGTTGATCTCGGTCGAGTCGGCGATGTCGATCAACCGTCGCATGCGGCGAATGCTCTGGGCGGCGAACCGATTGACGTAGAGCCCGCGAACGATCGGCAGCTCGGCGGCCGAGGCCGGGCGCGCCGCCGGGACGGATGTGCTCACCCGCTCAGCCCCTGCCGTCGACGCGGCCGACGTGCCTGACGTGTCCCCCGCACGCACCGATGTCGCGGCAGCGGCGCCTTTCGTCTCGCCCGCTACGATGCGCGCGGCGGTGTCGACCGTCCCTGCGGCGGAAGCCGAGTCCGGACGATCGGCTGCGCTCGCCGCGCAGGCGAGCGTGAAGACAATGAACGGAGCGAGCGCGAGCAGAGGAGAGCGAGACATCGGATGCGTGGGCGGAGGTTGGGCCGGGCGCAACAATCTAATGGCGGACCATCGCATGCATGCGACGCACTCGTACCCTCGGGCGTGACACACGGCTCTGCTATATTCCCTCGACGATGCCCCGACCAGTGACTCGTAGGACCGCCCCCGCGGCGTTGCTCGCCATTGCTTGCGCATTCGGGTGTCGCGCCGAGACGCCGCGCGCGCTGCCGCCACCGGCCGCCGAGTTCCTCGTTGCCGCTGGCGACTCGACGTTCTGGGTACGCTCGGATGGACGGGCGCTTCGGGTTCGTCGCGCCCCCCTGACGCTCGCCAACGTGGACGGCCGGTTCCACGAGCTGTATGTGGCCGACGACGATCGGTCCTACTTCGACGCGCTCCTCGTCGGCCAACGCATCTATCGACGCGATCTCCTGTCCGGCGATTCCGTCGAGGTCTTCGCCGATGAGCGCGTCGCGGAGGTTGCTCGAGACTTCGCGAAGGCTCATCCGGAGGAGCGCCCCCTCTTGCCGCACGAGGAGGGAAGCGACGATCCGCACACCGTGGCGACGAGCGAAACCACGCTGCTGAGCATCGTCGGTCCCCTGTTGTCGTTCGAGCACCACCGCGACATCGACATCGTGAGTGGCGAGCAATCGCACGAAACACGGCGCGGGGTGGTCGACCTGCGTCGCGGCGGGCAGACATCGTTGCATCAGTTGTTCGGCGACACGATCGCCCGGCGGCTCATCGCGCAGGGGCGTGCGGCGTATCGAGTGGTGCTCGACTCTGTTCGACGCTCGGGCGACCGCCTTGGCCCGCGCGCGGCGCGCGTGATCGATGCGTTCCGCTTCGACTCGACGAGCTTCGCCATCGACGACAT
>DASURJ010000538.1:0-10832 GCA_036280115.1 Gemmatimonadaceae bacterium | reverse complement strand
CACGCCCGCGACCGCTCGCGTCTTGGCGTCGTCGAACGACGCGACCTTCCCGCCGTACACGGGGGAGTGCACCACCGTCGCAAAGAGCAATCCGGGCACGCGAACGTCGGTGCCGTAAACAGCTCGACCCGTGACTTTGTCCCTCGTATCGAGCTGCGGCCTGCTCGTGCCGATCAGCTTGAACTGCGATGGGTCCTTCAGCTTGGGCTGCGCCGGTACCGGCATTGCCGCGGCCGCCTCGGACAGCTCGCCGTATGTGGCGGAGCGCCTCGACGACGGGTGAGAGACGCGGCCGCTGTTTGTGTGGAGCTCGGACGCCGGAACGCTCCAGCGTGCTGCCGCCGCGGCAACGAGCATCTCGCGGGCCGTCGCGCCGGCGCGCCGGAGCGGAAGCCACGCGCCGCCGCGGACGCTCGTGCTGCCGACGGTCATCATCCGCCCATACCTGTCCGGGTGAGCGTCGGCCTGCACGACCCGCACCCGGTCCCAGTCGGCATCGAGCTCGTCGGCGACGATCATCGGCAACGCCGTTCGCACACCCTGACCCATGTCCGACCGCGCGACCCAGATCGTGACGTCGCCGGCAGGGTCGATGCGAAGGAAGACGTTAGGCGCGAACGAGACGGCCGCCTCGCTCACGCGGCGCTCCGGAATGCGAACCCCGAGCAGGAGGCCAGCCCCGGTCACCACGCCGAGCTTCACGAAGTCCCGACGGTCCAGCTTCGCGATCGCGTCCATTGTCCTCTCTCAGAGCCGGTCGTAACTCGACACTACCACCGACGTCGGTACGGTTCAAGCTCGAGAGTAGGGTCCGCTCGAGAGTAGGGCCCGCCCATCGGGGGGCCCTGGAGTCGTGCGAAGGCCGCGGGTCAGTACACCGGCACGTTGTCCGCCCCCGCATTGCGGTACGGAACGAGTCCGCGGAATGCACCGACGGCGCTCGCGATGTCACACGAGTTGTATCGGAACGTCTTGGTCCCGTTACCCAGATCGCTCACGGGGACCGCCATGCCAAGCTTGGCGTTCAGGCCCGTGAAGACCGCGCCATCCACCGTGTTGTTACCGTTGGACACGAGCGCGCCGCCCACGAGTACGATCCCGCGCCAGCCGACCGATCCATTCAGGATCAGGTCTCCCGTAACGATGAGGGTCCCTTTCCCGTCGGCCGGGAGCGTGAAGGTCCCGTCCACCCGGACTACCGGCCAGAACTCGTCATCTGCCCAATCCGAGGTCGACGGCCAGCTGCCGCCGGGATACTCGATGTCGGCCTGGAGTGCCGTTCCATCGACGATCCCCGCCCAGTCGATCCCGACGGAGGCGGCTGCCTGCCCGACCGTTCCCAGCGAATCGACCTTCGGGTTGCCGTCCGGAACGAAGGAGCCACCGTCTTGTGTGTAGCCCGGGACGTCGGGTACCGCCACGCCCGCGACCGCCGACTCCATGCCGCACGCGTCGTAGCCGGTGAGCGTTCCCGAGCCGCCGTTCTTCGTCAACCCGCCGACAGCGGTCCACGCGGACTGCACGTCCAGTGACGCGAACTGAAATCGGGCGTACTGGGCGATGGTGCGCTCGCCGGTCACGGTGCCGGTGGGCGTGCCGTCCTTCGTCCTGACGCCGCGCGCCCGGATGACGTACAGACCGGGAACCGTCGTATCGACGGGCGGGCGCACCTGGCGCATGACGACCTCCGCGTACCCACCGCGCATGGCGATCGTCGTCGACTCGACCGCCGCAGGCGGCGTCGACGTGAACCCGAGGCTCGCGCGACTCCCGATGAACTGCTCCATGCCTCGCTTCGCCATGAGATACGTATCGAGCTGCGTCTTGTGGTCATCGTTCACGCGATACTCGGCACCGATCATCGTGAAGGCGCCCGCCGAGAGCGTCGTGACGATCACGATGATGAACAACGTCATAGGCAACGCGGCCCCGGTGCGCCGCCTCGGCTCGGTGCCGCTGGTGGATTCGTGGGAGCGCATCAGTTCACCCGATTGTTGAAGAACACGGCGGTCCGGAACGGCGACCGCTCCATGGCCGACTCGCCCGATGCCGCGTACCGACTCTCTCCATCGAGCACGAGCTCGAGCCCGCGGACATCGCTCGCCGTTGCCGTGACGTCGGACGTGTCACGGTTGAACTGGAAGAACCGGAAGTGCGCCGAGGACTCGAACGGGGCGGCGAGCTCCTCGTGCGTATCGGTGTCGACGACCGTGCGCCAGAGCGCGAGTCGGCCCGGCAGCACGTCCGAGCTCTTGAACTCGTACCGAATGCGCTGATAGAGGAAGACGGCGTCGCCCGGCGCGGACCCTGCGGGCAATGCCGGTGACATGGCGATCACACGCCCGCCCGGAACGGCGCTGATGTTCGCGAACGTGCACAGAGCCGTGCCACCACCGATCGTTGCGACCGAGCCGTCGGTGTACGTGTAGATGCCGCTCACGTCTCGCCAGCCGTGCCCCGACGCCGTGGCGTTCGCGAGCACGGTCGAATCCGCCGGCAGCAAAGCGATCACGGACACCGGGCCCACCGTGCCGCACGCCATCCCCATCGCGTACGGAATGCGGAGCGTCACCGACGTCGGCGTCACCGCCTCGACGCCGCCGGTGCTCTCCACCATCCGGATGTCGGAGAGCATCATGTTGACCGCGGCGCGCGACACGTTTCGCGCGGCGCGCTGCTTCATCTGCACGTCGTAGAACGACGTTTGCGAGATCAGCAGGCGCACGGACGCCGCTCCAATGATACCGAGCACGACGAGCGCGACGAGGAGCTCGGGGAGCGACGCGCCGCGTCGTGCGACCGGCGAGCGTGGGAGCGTTCGGCGAGAAATTCCCGAAGGTGAGCGCATCAGTTGAGTGGGCTGCTCGAGACGCCACGCGTGCGCTCGAAGACGAGAGTGTCAGGCTTCAACAATCGGTTCGATGGCAGGAACGCAACCGTCACCTGGCGCCGGCGAAACGATACGTCCGTCACGGTCACGCAGCGGCGGTGCGGGTACGGCAGGGTGGTGCTGGTCGTGCACCCGGCCTTGGACGGGAGCACGTTGTACGGTACGACCATCAACTGGTCGACGATGCGTGTCTGTACGGCCGTCCGGCCGGCCGTGCTTGCAACCGTGGACGCCCGCCGTCCGGCGTGCACCGTCATACCCGCAACCCCGGTCAGTGCGATGACCATGACGCTCATCGCGACCATGATCTCGACGAGCGCTGCGCCTCGCCGGTTCGCGGCGACGCGACGTCGCGCCGACCGGGCGGGGCGAGCCACCTGGCGCGGGCTCACTGGACCACCTGGACGAAGCCGGCGCGCGTGAGACGCACCTGACGCGAGTAGCTGCCATCGCCGAGCGTGACGGTGAGCGGGAGCGACGTGATCCCCGCGGGGAAGACGTCCACGGTCGGGTTCGAGAACGCGAGCGTATTGAGCTTCCACTCCGTATCCGGGCCCAGCTCGCGGCGACGCAACACGGTTCCCGTAGCCCGGTCTGCAACGACGAACGTCTTCGCTCCCGACGAGAACGAGATGCGGACCGGCTTGCGCTGCCGGCCGGCGTACGAGACCGCCGTCTCGAGATCACTGGCGATGATGCTCGCCGCCTGATTGACGCGCCCGTGGCGCAGCCGTCGAGCGGTCGAGGGGAAGGTCATCGCGGTCACCAGACCGATGATGACGATGACAATGAGCATTTCCGGCAGCGTGAAGCCACGCCGGCGTATGTACGGACTGTCCTGAACGCGCATCTGCAGGCTCCCGGGCATCGAGGAGGTTGCGGTGATCGTGACGGTGCGCTTGCCGCCAGTGTGTTAGGCAACACAGGTGCCGTTTGACCGAACGCGCCGAGGCCGGCCAGAAAGGTGACAGTCCGGTCAGGGTGCCCGGCGATCGGACACGTGTTGGTGATGTGCGTGACGCGGCGGATGTGACGCGATGCCTAACGCGGTCACGCGCTACGAGGCGCGTGTGACGGCCGACACACGACCCACGGACGCGTTGCTGTCACAACGCCACGGGGGCGCCGCCACACTCCGGCGTCGACACCGGCAGGAGATGCCGCCTCGCCTATTCGATGCGGGCCAATCGACATCCCGGGCCCGACGGGCCGTTGCACACGCAACTCCGCGGCCGCGCCGTGCCACGCGAACCAACGTGTCCCCACCGCTATATAGTACGCGGCGCTCGGGCTTCGGCTGATTCGGCCGCGCGCGCAGCACGATGCGAGCACACCCCTGTCGCGCGCCAACCACGCCGCCGTGCGTCACCGAGTCGACAGTCCTCGGCGGGTGTGGACGCGGTGTGTGAGGCGCACGCGGCGCTGATCACGATACCGACGCCAGCACCGAGATACGCGATGGCGACACCGACCGGGGTGCCGCCGCAGCGCCGGGTTACTGTTCGTTCACTCGATGGTAATGGACGTGGGGCGAAAGAGCGTCCACGTCTCGAGGTCGGGTGCGACGCGAGCGTACCCCCGGACGCGATACCCGCAGTGCTCGTACAGCGCGACGTTCGCCTGCCATTCAGTCGTTAGGCTCACGCCAGATGACTGCGGGTCCGACGCGGCGAGCTCGTGCACGGCGTCGAGCAGCAGCCGGCCAAGGCGACGCCCGTGGAGCGCGCGGCGAACGCCGATCATGTTGAGATGATGGTGCGGCGAGGCAACCGCGAACCGCGACGTGGCCGTGACGTAACCGTCGTACCGCGCGCGCGCATCGGGGCCGAGCTCCGACCAGATGCGTTCCCGCAACGCGACCAGCTGCGGCGGCGCCTCGGGCGCCAACCGCGACGTCGTCACGGCCGCGGCGACGAGGTCCCCGCGCGCATCACGGACGCCGAACATCGGCTCGTCGCGCAACGCTCGGCTGTTGACGAATAGCGCGACGAGTCGCGGCAGCCGCTCGTCGTACCGTTCGCGGTCGCCGATGACGTGCCGCATGACCGGGTAGTCGTAGAACGCGTCGCTCAACACCGATACGATCTCGCGGACGTCGTCGCCCGACAGCACCGTCACGTTCACGTGAGCGCCGCCTCGAGCTGGTCGAGCCAGACCCGGAAGCCCTCGCGCATGCCGTCCTGCTCCTCGGCGGTGACCGGACGACCGCTCCACCCGTTGACGAGCGTGAGCTCCGTGCGCCGAGGCCCGAGCGCGCGAAACGTGACGTCCACATACTCGTCCTCGTACTCGCCCGGGTTTGCGCTGTGGTGGCGAAAGGTCTTGACGAGCCGCTTGCCCGGCTCGAGCACGCGGTACTCGCCGGTGAACGTGTTCACCGACCCGTCGTCCTCGTGGATCGTTATGCGATAGCGCCCGCCGACCCGGACGTCCGCGTCGACGATAGTTGCCATCCATCGGCGCATGATCGCGGGGTCGGTCCACGCGGCGTACAGCTCGTCTGCCGATGCGTTGATCACCCTCACCACGGTGAGGGCGTTGAGTTGTTCGGTCACGGGGTCGGGTCCTCCGGTCCTGGGTCGAACAGGGTCTCGAGCGCGTCGAGGCGCGCGGTCCAGAAACGCTCGGCGTCTGCCAGCCACTGCTGTGCGGCAACGAGCGGATGGGGGTCGAGCCGACACGTATGCGTTCGGCCTCTGATCGTGCGGCGCACGAGGCCGGCTCGCTCGAGCGTGCGTACGTGCTTCGACGCGGCCGCGAGCGTCATGTCGAACGGGGCAGCGAGCTCACCTACGGTGCGCTCGCGCCGGGCGAGGCTCCGCACCATGGCGCGTCGCGTGGGGTCCGCGAGGGCGCGGAACACGTTATCGAGCCGCTGTGGCTGATTGTTTACCATATGGTTGAATAATTCAATGCTCATCGGTCGATTGTCAACCACATGGTTGAACATTGTCATTCCGAGCGTCAGCGCCTGCCCTGAGGAGCGCACGCGACGAAGGGAGGAATCGCGGTCATCCCGGCAGAGGGGCCCCGCTACCCAGCCGCCCTGCGATTCCTCGACTCGCTGACGCTCGCTCGGAATGACACGGCGATTCCTCATCTGCCCGCAAGCGGGCACCCGCGGCCCTGCGGACCTCCGCCCGGAACGACAGCGTTTGCGTTCCAGAAGCGCAGATTACGAAGTTTGTCGATTCGGGCCCCGGTGATTCGACGTGAAGGTAGAGGGATCGATCGGTCGTCGTACTACCCAGGCGACACGACACCACGCCACAGACGGAGGGCACTCCAATGCGATTCATGGTCATCGTCAAGGCCAACAAGGATACCGAGGCTGGCGTCCTCCCGTCCGAGGAGATGCTGGACGCCATGACCCGGTACAACGAGGAGCTCGTGAAAGCCGGCGTCATGATCGCCGGCGAGGGACTTCAGCCGAGCTCGAAGGGTGCGCGTGTCAGGTTCTCGGGCTCGAAGCGGAGCGTCGTCGATGGTCCGTTTGCGGAAGCGAAGGAGCTCGTCGCCGGATTCTGGCTCTTCGAGTGCAAGTCGCTCGACGAGGCGATCGAATGGGTGAAGCGCTGTCCCAATCCGACTGGCGAAGAGTCGGAGATCGAGATCCGCCAGGTGTTCGAGGTCACGGATTTCGGGGAGGCCTACACGCCCGAAATCCGGGAGCGCGAGGAGCGCATGGCGCAGCAGCTGGCCGGCAAGAAGTAGCTCAGCTAACTGCTAATCGGGACTGAGGATACAAAAAAGCGTCGAACGGGCTTGAACTCGGGGGCGTCGGTGGTGTGATTGGAAGCCGTGACGGCTTCCTTCACCCACCGCACCATCGACGCCGTCTGGCGCATCGAATCGGCGAAGTTGATCGCCGGGCTCACGCGTATCGTCCGCGACGTCGGCCTCGCCGAAGACCTCGCGCAGGACGCGCTCGTTGCCGCGCTCGAGAAGTGGCCCGAGCAGGGCGTCCCCGCGAACCCCGGCGCGTGGCTCATGGCGACGGCGAAGCATCGCGCGATCGACGCCCTGCGTCGGAACCAGCTCCTCGACCGCAAGCACGAACAACTCGGGCACGAGCTCGAGGCGAAGCAGGAGTCGTCCGCTCCCGACCTCGACGCCGCGCTCGACGACGACATCGGCGACGACCTCCTCCGCCTCGTGTTCATGACGTGCCACCCGGTGCTCTCCACAGAGGCGCGCGTCGCACTCACCCTTCGGTTGCTCGGTGGGCTCACGACCGACGAGATCGCGCGCGCATTCCTCGTCCCCGAAGCGACGGTTGCCCAGCGCATCGTCCGCGCGAAGAAGACGCTGAACGAGGCGAAGGTCCCGTTCGAGGTGCCGAGGGGCGAGGAGCTCAACGCGCGGCTGTCGTCGGTGCTTGGTGTCATCTACCTCATCTTCAACGAGGGCTACTCCGCCACTGCCGGCGAGGACTGGCTTCGGCCCGCCCTGTGCGATGACGCGCTGCGCCTCGGGCGCATCCTGGCGGGGCTCATGCCTGCGGAGCCCGAGGTGCACGGGCTTGTCGCGCTCATGGAGATCCAGGCGTCGCGGTCGCGCGCGCGAGTGGGTCCGAACGGCGAACCGGTCCTTCTTCTCGAGCAGGACCGAGCTCGATGGGATCAACTACTCATTCGTCGCGGACTCGCGGCGCTCGAGCGGGCGGAGCAGCTCGGTGGAGCGTCTGGACCGTACGCGCTCCAGGCTGCCATCGCTGCGTGTCATGCGCGAGCGCGCAGGGCGGAAGACACGGACTGGGAGCGAATCGTCATGCTGTACGATGCGCTCGCGGAGCGAACGCCATCGCCGGTGGTGGAATTGAATCGCGCGGTGGCGATCTCGATGGCGCGGGGACCGGCAGCGGGGCTCGATGCCGTCGATCGCTTGACCGGCGAGCCTCGGCTCAAGGGCTATCATCTCTTGCCGAGCGTGCGGGGCGATCTTCTGGCCAAGCTCGGCCGCCTGCCCGAGGCCGCCGCCGAGTTCGAGCGCGCGGCGTCGCTCACGCGAAATGTGCGAGAGCGCGAGCTGCTGCTCGAGCGGGCGCGCTCGTGCGAGGCCGGTACCGTCCCAACGCGCTGAGTGTGGGAGGCGAGGAGCGCGGGTTCCCTACGGGACGTACGCGAACTCCGTGATGATCGTGGTTGGACTCGACGGATCTGCGGTGTTGACCGCGGTCATCTCGCGCCTCACCGGGTAACCGTCGCCGTCGAGATCGTGGGTGGCCGTGCCCGATGATGCGATCGGGAGCCCGCGGGTGCCGGTCGTCCACGAGGCGATGTTGTAGGGGCCCGGCCGCTTCCCGAAGACGAGGATCACGCCGTCGAAGGCGGGAGGCAGTCCCGCGAGCGGGTTGAGCGATCGCTCGTACTCGTAGCGGGTCACGAGCTCGACGCCCTCCGTGACGAGGAGCTCCTCGGTCGCGACGTTGCCGGCGTCGTCGTACGTGAATCGGCGGCGTTCGCCGCCTGGTACGACGATCATCGCAAGTTGCCCCCGGCCGTCGTACTGGTACATCTCCGTGTGCGCCACGATGTCGCCCGTGCGTTCGTCCACCTCTTCGGAGGTCGTCCGCTCGAGACGTCCGCTCGCGTCGTACGTGAACGCGCGCTCCCGCACGTGTCGGAATGCGTCGCCGTCACGGACGTGCGTCTCTGTTCGCGAGATCCGCGAACCGTCGTAGAAGTACAGGACGAACAACGTGACGCGGTGCGGCCCGCCGACGTTGTGGCCGAAATCGTAGCGCGTGAGTCGGCCCGAGGCGTCGTACGTAAACTCGCCGCGCTGGACGAACTCGGGCTCGGACGTGCTCCACTCGGTGATGCTGGCAACGCGCGGCGGAGTCTCGGCAGGCTGTGGCCAGGGCGGGGCGCTGCCTTCCCCGCCACAAGCCGTGAGCACGAGAACGGCGCACGTGAGAGCGGACGCGATTCGGCTCGACATCGTGTCAGCTAGAACCTCGCGCCACGATTGTCCGTCACCCCTGTCATTCCGAGCTGGGTGCCCGCAACACGGGCGATGAGGAATCCTCGACCATCCTCGCTGGCAGCCGGTCGTGGCCGGGTCGGCACGCAGAAGGGGGAATGAATGAGGGGATGAGGGACATCCTGCAATGCGAGGGACGGTTGGCCGCGCCGAGGCCGACGAACTGAGGGGGAACGGCTCCCTTGGGAGGCCACTCACCCTGAGAGCAGTTCCCACCACTTCACGGCCCCGGCGCGAGGGCGCGTGAGTGCTGAGGAGCGATCCCACTCATCCCCCTCATCCCCTCATCCGTTTTCCCCTCCGTTCTGGATGCCGGAGGTGCGGGCTCGCGCCACGCGGCGGCGTCGGTGCAGAGCCGTCATCCGGCCGTTTCGGCCGTTCCGCGTCATCGTCGTTCCGACCGGCCGCGCGCCAGACCGATACGTTGGGGGTCAGAGTCCTAACGCATCGTTCGAACGCGGCGCGTTCGAACGATGCGTTAGGACTCTGACCCCTTACGAAGCGTCGTGTTGCCGAGCATGGTGCGAAGCGTCGCGGCGAGCCCTAGGGCCGGTGATTCGGGACCGACGCGCTCGCCATCCTCCACAGACCAGATCGCGGAGAGGATCGCCTGTGCGAATGCCCAGCGCATCACGCGTTCGGCATCCAGCGACAACCGGGACGCGAACACAGCGACCCTCCGCTCGACGTTGGCAGGTGTCGCGACGAGATCCGGTCGCTCGACCGGGTTTCGGAGCGCCGCGCCCAGCTCGTACTCGAGCTCCCCCACGACGCCTTTCGGGTCGATGGCGATCCACCCGCGCGATCGATCGTAGAGCACGTTGTAGTGCTGGAGGTCGCCGTGCAGGAGGCGCACGTGTCGCTGCGATTCACAGAGGTCGAGATACGTGTGCTGGCCGAAGGCTACGAGCTCGCGCGGGAGTTGCTGGTCGCGACCGACCACGTACCGATCGAATCCGCGCGACCAGTCGCGAACCGTCGGCCACTCGCGACTGGCCGGGTCCGGAGACATTGCCGCGATCACGTCGCAGAGAATTGCCGTGGCCCGGTCATCATCACCGTGCCTAACGATCTCTACGAGCGGCGTCGCGGGCTCCAGGCGCTCGAGGAGTACGGCGCCTGGTGCGGCGTCGAGGACGCGAACCATGCCCTGACCCCCGAACGCGCGTGTGACCTCGCCGGCGCGCCATTCATCTCCGCCGCGCTTCACGATCTTGAGCAACACGGGTTCGCCGCCGCGCCACCCCACCACGATGCACGACGATGGGGTATCGAACGCGCGAACGACGGTCACCCGCCACTGGCGCGAGAGGGCAGCGAGGCGGTCGGGCAGGCTGGGGCTGGTCACTCGATGATTGTAACCCGCGGCCTCAGCCCGTGACGATGCGTCTCAGCGCTCGACGTTCCGATCGAGTACCGGCTTGACGTCGATGATGGGCGTTCCGTCGAACGCCTCCAGATCGACCACCTTGAATCGAGTCGCGCCCGCCACGTCCACGATGCGGACGCGATGGATGCCGATGGGGTTCGGGCGGTCCTGCGACCGCGTGCTGAACACGCCGCGCTCTGGCGCGCTCGTGTCGTCGCGGGGATGCACGCGCAGTGTCGTCCGGTCTGCACGATGGAGCCACGTCAGGACGAGCACCTCGTCGCCGGTCCGGAGGTCGCGCAGCGCGTCCACGAACTCGTCGCGGAATACCAGCCAGGCGTCGGGCGATCCCTCGTTCCCCTGCTTCGGTGCCCGGTCACGGTCGACGAGTGGCGACAGCACATGCCCGACGGGGACCAGCGTGATCGGGGGATCGTGAGTCATTGATACGGAGCGCGTCACGGGTGAATGCCGAATAATATAGCCATTGACAATATAGCCACAGTGTGCATAGTGGGGCATGCCCAGCGACCGTGCCGAGATCGAGGCCCTCCTCCCCCTGCCGCCGGCGACGTTCCACATCCTGCT
>DASURJ010000537.1:0-2459 GCA_036280115.1 Gemmatimonadaceae bacterium | reverse complement strand
CGCGCGCAGGTCGTGGCGACGAGCACCACCGCCACGACCTGCGCCAACCTGCGCGCTGTCACATCCCGCTCCTCGGCGGAATCGCGAACACGTCCACTCGATTTCCCGTGAAGCTCGGGACGGCGACGCGGTTACGTTTCGTGTCGATTCCAATGTCCGCGGGACCTTCGACGCCGGTCACGGCGCGCGCGAGCGCCGAGCCGTCGACCACGTACAGGCTCGAGTCCGCCCAGGTCGAGACGATGATCCGCCCGTCGCTGAGACGTTCGACGCCATCGAACTGTCCTTTCCCCGTGGCGATCGTGGTGGTCGTCGAGTCGCCAGGCTTCCACGCGTAGATGTCGTTCCCGGCGAACGCGACGACGATGAACCGCTCGTTCGCGCCATCCCAGGTGATTCCGTTCGGACCCACGAGCGAGTCGAACTGGAATGCCGTCGATGCCTGCCCGGCGCGTGTCAGCTTGAAGATCTTGTCGGGCCCCGGATGCGAGAAGCCACCCTCGCCGGGGCGAAGCCCGGTGTCGGTGATGTACAGCGCCCCGTCAGGGCCGACGGTGATGTCGTTCAGGAAGATCGCGCCCCGTATCACGTGGGAGACGATGGGACGGCCGGTTGTTCTGTCGAACCCGCGCACCGCATCGATGTCGGTGACCCAGAGCGTGTCGCCGGTGATGGCCAGCCCCTTTGGGGCGTGCAGCGTGACGCCACCCCGTCCGCCGGCGATGAAATTGAGCGAATCGATCTCGCCGCCTTCGCCGCGCAAGCGCGAGATGAAGCCGTTGTTGTCTTTCTCGAGCGGTGACCCGTTGATGTTCGACACGAAGAACACATCGCCAACGGGATCGAAGCGCACGGCCTCCGGCGTCTTGAAGCCCGGGATGCTCGCGGCGCGCGAGAACTCGGCCGGCGCGGCCGTTCCGGCGGCGCTGTCGCCGGTGGTTCGGGTTTCGTCGCGCGCGCAGCCAAGGACGACTGCGGTGGTGGCGGACGCGAGCAGAATGGCGCGGTGGGCGGACATGGAATCACCTCGCAGAAATGGAATGCCAAGGCCAGATTCTATCGTACAGCAAGGGAGCGCGCGAGAAGCCGCCGATCGAGGCCCTGAGCACCCATGATCCTCCACGAACGTTGGTTCGTCGCGCGACAGCATCCCGTCGACCTGTCGCAGGTCTTCACAATGCAGACGGCGGTGGCGCTCGCCATCGGGCTCGCGGCGACCGCGGGCGCGGTTTTCGTGTGGCGCGCGCGTGGGCGCCGGGAGATCGTCCCCGGGCCGCTGCAGCTGGGGATGGAGTGGGAAAACTACCAGCGGCTGCTCTCGTGGATGCCGCTCGTCATCGGCGTCCACGCGGCCGTCCCGCTCCTCATCTCCGGTGTGCAACTGCAGCTCTTCGTTCCCAACCTCGCTCTGCCATACAATTTCTTTGGCGGGCTGGTCGCGCTCGCCGAGATCGTCGTCGCGCTGAGCTTCGTCTACGGGGCGGCGACCCGCATTGGGGCGGCGGTGCTGGCGGTGATCTGGCTGGTTGGCGCCATCTGGTTCGGGCCGCTCTTCCTCCTCGAGCACGCGCTCTTCCTTGGCATCGCGTTCTTCATGTTCGTGATGGGACGCGGGCCGGGCGCATTCGACATGGCGCTGCTGCGCCTTCACCGTCCGGTCGAGCGGCTCGTGCCGCGCGCCGTCCCGACGCTCCGCGTGCTCACCGGCATCGGCATCGTCGTGCTCGCGTTCACGGAGAAGCTCTGGAACGTCCCGATGGGCGTGGAGTTCCTCGAGCAATACCCCCTGAACTTCTTCCCGGCGATCGGTCTCGAGGGCATAGGGAACCGCGAGTTCATTCTCATCGCGGGGACGGTGGAGCTGACGTTCGGGCTGCTGCTCATCTCCGGCGCGTTCGTGCGCCTCACGACCCTCATCCTCTGGGTACCCTTCAACCTCACTCTTCCATTCCTCGGCTGGCGCGAGCTCGTCGGGCACCTGCCGATTTACGGGATCATGGCGCTCATCGTCGTTTGGGGAGAGGAACGCGTCGAGACCGAAGCGGCGTTTGTGTCCGAGGTTCGGAGAAAGGAGACGGCGAAGTAGAGTCCGGGAGAACGTGTCGGGACTTCGCCTCTTGCCACGCGGCGTCGCGTTTTGTATACAAAACGAGTCCCGCGCCGCCCTCGGAGGAGCCCCCCGATGCGCTCGTTCGCTCTCGCTACCTTTGCTGCCGTCGCGTTCTTGGGCTGCGCGACCACTCCGCGAGTCGAATCGGCGACGCCCGAGCCGGAGCCGCCCCTTCGCGTCTGGATCGGGTTCCCGATCGGAAGCGCACGCATGCATCCGATCTACGTCAATCGCGAAGCACACGTGGCGATGTTCGAGATCATCCCGAACGTGGGCGCGACGCTGGTCTACCCCCGTTACGGCGCACACGCGAGTGCTTCCGTGACGCATTTCGCCGACCTCACGATCC
>DASURJ010000536.1:0-13165 GCA_036280115.1 Gemmatimonadaceae bacterium | reverse complement strand
GCCCAGCCTCCGTGACCTCCGTGACGTCCGTGGCGAACCACTCCAGTTGCTTTGCGGCAATGCCTCACGTCGTCCACGACGCGGAAGCGAAACTGCGACTCAGTCCCGTCGCTGCGCCGGGGGAAGCGCATCCACCAGCTCGATCATCCGCTTCCGCTGCTCGGCGTTAGGCAGGCGCCCCATGCCGCCGCCCAGGTTGTCGATCATGTTCTTCGGCTGGCTCGTGGCCGGCGTGATCGCCGTGACGTCCGGGTGGCTGGCGACGAACTTGAGGAAGAACTGGGCCCACGTCTTCGCGTCGAACTCCGTGGCCCACGCCGGCACCTCGCGCCCCTCGACCCGACGCCAGAGACGCGTACGGCCGAACGGCGCGTACACGAGCACGCCGATCTTTCGCTCGCGCGCCAGCGGGAGAATCGTCGTCTCGACCTCGCGGTTGTCGATGGCATAATCGACCCCGATGAAGTCGAGCGGCTCGTTTCGCATGTGACTGATGAGCTCCGGGTACTGCCGCTCGTCGGTGCTCGTCACGCCGATGTAGCGGATCCGCTTCTCCTGCTTCAGCTGCTTGAGGATGGCGATCTGCGTGGCCACGTCGCCGAGGTTGTGCACCTGGATCAGGTCGATCGGGCGCTTGCCGATACGCTCGAAGGATCGGTCGATCTGCGCTCGCGCAGCGGCGGGGTCGGCGCTTCCTCCTCCGCGCGCCACGTTCACCTTCGTCGCCCAGAAGATCCTGTCGGTGATCCCGGCCTCGCGGGCGACGCGGCCGGCCACCTCCTCCGAGGCACCATAACCGGGCGCGGTGTCGAACACCGTTCCTCCGTTCTCCACCAGCGCCTTCAACACCTCCTTGAGCGCGCTGACGTCCTCGCTCCGCGCTACCTGCGAAAACGTGGCCGAGCTGCCGAGTCCGATGATGGGAATCCGTTCACCGGTCGACGGAATGGCGCGCGTGATGACCTGTTGCTGCAACAGGTGCATGACGCGCGCATGGAGGTGCCGCGGGTCGAGGGCGAGCACGGCGCCCGATCCGACAGAGAGGCGAAGCCATTCGCGACGTGAGATCATCGGTCTTCAAGGAGTCCAGGTTGGGGTTCGTCAGTCGTGCTACGTCGCGACCGCCTCCTCGCGCCGCGGGGCGCGAGCCGGCGGCGCCGAGCCTTCGGTGACGCGTCGATGCTGCGCACGACCGAGCCAGACGCCGAGTATACCCCACACAACGGCGAGTGGCACCGCCACCGCGACCAACGCGGTCAAGCCCATCGCCAGGCGGCCAAGCAGCCCTTCGACCTGCGCGCCCACGACGTCACCGACGCGATAGACGAACGTGTCGATGAACGCCTTGGCCTTGTACTTGTCCTCACGCGGTACCACGGTGAACAACGTCTCTCTCGCCGGTCGGATGATGGCTCGCTGCATCGCGCTGTACGTCGCCTGCAGGACGATGATCGCGGCCAGCGACGCAGAGATAGCCAAACCTACAAATCCGAGCGCAACCGTCACGGGCAGTAATGCCAGCGTTACGTGAACACCGAGCCGCTTCATGAGGTGTCCGGTCACGAGCCCCTGCAGCACGAGGGTCGTCACCTGAGTGTAGAAGTCGATTCGGGCAAACACCGTGGTGCGCATGTCGAGGTCGGTCCCGAGCGCGGCGACCATCTGCAGGCGCGTGAAGTAGATGAACGTGGCGATCACCGTCAGGGTCAGCACGTACCCGGCAATGCCGAGCAGGTACGACGAGCGGAACACCGAGCGGAGCCCCTCCCACGCACTCCCGCCAATGACGACGCGGTCGTCCACCGCGCTCGGCGCGCCGGGCGTGGAAGCAGCCTGAGGATTCCCGGGGTGCAGCCTCGTAACGGCCCACGCCGCTACCACAGCGAGCCCGAGCGAGACCGCCGACACCGGGAGCAGCCCCGCCGTCCCGAGCGGGCCCGCCAGCTGCGAGGCCAGCCAGGGACCGGCGATCGCCCCGAGCGACCCACCCACACTGATGACGCCGAAGAGCCGCTTGCTCTGCTCCAGCGAGAACCGGTCTGCCATGAGGGCCCAGAACACCATCGTGGAGAACAGGTTGAACACGCTGAACCAGACGAAGAACACCATCCCGCTCACCTCGCCGATCGCGTCAGGCGCGCTCACGAGGAGGAGATAGAAGCCGATCAGGCTGAGGCCGAAGAACAGATAGGTGGCCGTGATGAACACGATGCGCCGGTAGCGGCTCACCAGCAGCGCAAACACGGGGTTCACCGCGAGCGTGACGATGGCGGTCCCGATGAACAGCCAGCGTATGGCGTCGATCCCCCGCCGCATGCCCAACGATTCGCGTGCCGGGCGGATCACCATCAGGGCGGTGAGGATGAAGAAGAAGGAGAGGGCGGACGCGAGGACCGCAGCCCCTTCCCCCCGACGAACCTGCGTGAGGCGCTGCAGCAGGGCCGTCATGCTACCGGCGCTCCACGGGAATCGTGACCTGCGTTTGCTCCCATTCCACCACGAGCTGGCCTGCCGAATCGCTGGTGCCTTCCCACCGGATCGTCAGCTGTTCCACCGGTGCGCTCGTGGCGGAGACGGGCCGCTTGAACGATACGGCGTCGCCTTGCTTCACCGCGTCGTCGATGGGAATCCCCCAACGTTCCACCTGGCGATTGAGCACGAATTCCCACTCGGCTTGCCCGGGCACGGCATAGATCGAGTAGGTCCCGGCATCCACGGCCGAGCCGCCGATCGTGGCGTTGAATGGGAGATGAATGCTCGTGGCTTCGTTGGCACCGAGCCGCCATGGCTGGCCGTAGGGAACCAGTCCTCCCATCACGGCGCGGCCCTTGGCCGATGGACGACTGTAACAGAGCAGCGCTTCCTGCCCGCCGAGGGTGAACCGCACCTCGGCGAGGGGACTCGGGCGCGCCGCCGCATCGGCGGGCGTGCTGCCCCGCACCCAGCACGTGGATCCTGCGCTGGCGGTGACGGCCGGCGCCGCCGTGTCCGAATCAGCCGCGACGTCGGTCTCGGCGCCCGCGCACGCGGCGCCCACGCACGCGAGCATGATGATGGCCGGAGAGATGCGAGCTGTCATTCTCGTCTGTGGGTTGGGGTGTGAGGTGCCCGTGTTCGTCGAACCGTCAATTCTGATCGGCGACCTTCTTCGCGTCACCCTTGAGATACTTGTCGTACCAGCCGAGCATGCGCCGGTGGAAGTCGGTGAAGTCTTCGACGTTCGTGCCGGGCGTCCCGTGGCCGCCGTTCATGTAGTTTACCCATTCGACCGTCTTCCCGAGACGCCGCAGCGCGTAGAACATCTCGCGCGTGTTGTTCGCCGGCACGTTCGAGTCCTGCTCGCCCGTCATGAGCAGGAGTGGCGTCGTGATGCGGTCCGCGAACATGATCGCCGAGTGCGCCACGTACTTCTGCGGCTGCTGCCAGAGTGTCGCGCCAAGCCGATCCTGGCTCTTCTCCGCCGCGTGCACGTTGCGGACGCCGAGTCGCGGGCTGTCGGTGTAGAAGCTGATGATGTCCACCTTGCCCGAGATGTTGATGGCGGCCTTGAAGCGGTTCGTCTGCGTGATGAGGAGGTTCGTCGCGTAGCCGCCGTAGCTCGTTCCGTGCACGCCGAGCTTCGCCGAATCGGCGACGCCCACCTCGATCAGCTTGTTGGCGGCCGACGTCACGCCCTTCACCCACGCCTCGCCCGGGTAGCCGATGTCGAAGTCCACCGACGGCTTCACGACCACGTAGCCCGACGCGGTGAGCACGTTGGCCGTCGCGTCGAACGCGTCGTCGAAGAAATTCTCGTAGACGTTGAACACCGTCGGGTAGCGCGTTCCCTGCGTGTACCCGGTCGGGTAGTAGATGACCCCGTACTTCCTGTGCCCGTCCGCATCGAGGTACGAGAGCAGCTCGGTCCGCCCGATCCGGCGTTCCCGGATCCACGGGTTGCCGTCGGTCACACGTCGCATGCTGCCTAACGCCGCGTCGGCGACGTAGATGTCCGCGGGACGATTACCGTCACTCGCGGAGAGCACGGCCACCGCGCCGTTCCGCGACAGGCGGAAGTTGGAGTAGAGCCGACTGTCTTTCACGAGGTCCTGCAGCTGCTTCGTCTGGCGATCGAATCGCGCGATCCCGCGCTCCCAGGCGGTCCGCGACGCGGACGTCAGGTACACGTAGCGCGCGTCAGGGCTCCATCCGACGGTGGTCATGCGTGGCCCCGTCGCCGACGAGTCGGGCGCAATCTCGATCATCAGCTCCTTGTTGCCGGTCGCGACGTCCGCGACCCACAGCCCCTGGCGGTTGGACAGGAGCAGCAGGTCGCCCGCCGGACTGAACCGCACCGGCGAGAAGCGCTCGCGCGCACGTCGCTCGCGTGCCGCCGCGGACGTGTCGGACGCCGCGGTGTCGCGCGGCGCACCCGCGGCAGGGCCCGCAATCTGACGGCCACCGCTGTCGTTCGGTGTGCCGACGTACACCCGCCCCTCCTTCCCATACGCGAAGCGCCGGCCGTCCTCGGTCCACACGACGGTCGTCCCCTTGAGTGAGGGCAGGATTGTGCGCGTCGACCCGGATGCCTGGGCCCGAGCCACCATGCGATTCTCGGTCCCGAAGATCACGTCGTAATCGGTTTTCCTGGTGACATCCTCGTTGTACACGAGTACTGAATCGCCCGCGACGAGCGTGTACGACGAGATCATCCCTTCCGGTATGAGCTCGCGCGTACGGCGAGCGGTCAGGTCGTACGCCACGACGGACCGGCGATTCGCCGAACGACGGAGCGCTTCCCACGCCAGAAATGGATCGCTGCTCGACTGCACGAACACGGGGCCCTTCGTGTAGCGGTCGAACGTCTCGCGCGCGGCGCGCTTCCATTCATCCGTGTGGAGCGCGAACACGATCGCGTTACCGCTGGGCGTCCAGCGCACGTCGCTGTTTTCAGCCACGTACGTTCCCGCGGGAGCGGTGACGGTCGTGGTGCGGCCGGTGACGCGATCCCAGATCACGGGCTGGAACGACTCGCCGCGCAGCACGAGCATCGCGAGCTTCGCGCCGTCCGGTGACCACGCGAGGCTCCGGACGTTCCGCTTGTCCGGGAAGATCGCGCGCGCTTTCCCGGTGGCCGTCTCGATCACCAGTACGGTGCCCGCGGTGGGACGGATGTAGGTAGGATCGCCGTCTCGTCGATAATCGACGCCGAGCCCATCGCGTCGCACCGTGCTGACGGTCGCGAGCCATTTGCCGTCGTCGCTCAGGTCCGTTTGCGAGTACGACACGACGTTCAGGGCGTCGTCCACGGTGAACGTCGCCGGTTGGGTCGTCGCCTGCCCTACGAGCGACGTCGTTGCGACGGAGCCGGATGAAACGGCGATGGCGAGCGCGGCGACCAGACGGGCGTAACGGGGGCGCATGCGGTGCTCCGGCTTCTGGGATAGGACCCACGGTTGGCTTAGCCTATCGCGGTGCCGAAGGGCGTCAAGGCCGCGGTGCGGGGGTGTCATTCCGGACGGAGACGCCGTCAGGCGCCTCAGTCGAGTAAGCGCTATGCCGTCGGGGCCAGTCTTCGGAGCGCCGCAGATCGGTCGGGGAGTGATCAGTAGGCAGTCATCAGTCGGGCAGTCATCAGTCGCGAGTTCATTAGTCGTCAGTGCTCAGTAGCGTCGCTGGCCACCGACGACCGCGGCACCCACGACGGATGACTGCCCGACTGGTCACTGCCTACTGATCACCGGCATCGGCGACGGCAGGGAGCACACGCTGCTTCGTCGCGAGCACGACGTTGCCCAACTTCACCTGGTCGCCGTCGTGCAGTATGCGATCGACACGCGTGGTCGGGTAACGCATCCGCGGATCGCTGCCGTACTGAAAGTCCGTATTGCCGCCCGATTCGACGACATCCGCGTCGCCTTCCATCACCATGTACGTCGCGCCCGTCAGCTCCTTCACCCTCGCGCTGCCGGCGTTGTGATCCCAGTGTGCATGGCTGATCAGCAGGATCTTGACGTCGCGGAACTCAAAACCCAACTGCGTCACGCTCGCCTGAATCTGTGGTATGCTGGCTTCGAGGTTGCTGTTGATGAGGATGTGACCCTGTGGCGTCGCGATGAGATAGCTCGCGAGGCCCGCACTCCCGACGTAGTAGAGGTTCTCCGCGATGCGGAATGGCGGGAACGGCTCCATCCATGACGGGCTCTGCGAAGCCGAGACGCCGGCGCTCGAGACCGACGCGAGCGCAGCGAGTACGACTCGAGCTCGGATCTTCGGAAGATTCATGCGTCGAGAATCCTGCGTCGGGCGTTAGGTCGCTCCCGTCATGGGCGACGCGCGCTCGGGTCACCCGTTGGCGGAGGCGCCCGATCCGTTGCCGCGGGAGGGCCGAGAAGCTCGGTCAGCATCGGCCTGAGGGCGTCCGCCCAGACCTGATACCCTTTCAGGCTCAGGTGCAGCCCGTCCACGGCCATTCCCTCGAATAGCTTGCCGTCGGCATCCGCGAGCTTGTCGTTGATGTCGAGGTAGCGGATCGTTCGGCCGTCCGCGAACCGGGCGATATTCTCGTTGATGCGGTTGATCTCGGGAACGACGGCCATGTTGTCGTTGCGCGGCAGGATCCCCGTGAGGATGATCGTCGCGTCAGGCGCCTTCCGCCGGCAGAGGTCGATCAGTGCCCGGATCCCGCGCGTGATGCCGGCGACCTTCTCGTCGCCGCCGGGACGCTGTCCCACGTTGTTCGTGCCGGCGAGGATGACAATCACCTTGGGGTTCACGCCATCGAGCTCGCCGTGCTCGATGCGCCAGAGCATGTGCTCCACGCGATCGCCGCCCCAGCCGAAGTTCGCGGCGTTCCACCCGTGGAAGTTCGCACGCCAGTTCGCGAGGAACTCGGGATAGTCCGTGGCCCCCCAACGGCGCGTGATCGAGTTCCCCATGAAGTACAGGTCGATCTTCCCCTGCGTGCGCTTCTCGAGGAGCTGGCGGTGCGCGAGCACCGAGTTGGAGTCGGTTCGAGGCGTCGGCACGTCGGCGCGCCATTGGCCCTGTGCCGACGCGGCCGTCGGCTGAGCCGACGCCGGGACCGGGGGCGCTGGCGTGTAGCGTCGGCCGAAGAAGTGGTCCGCCCACGACAGGAAGTACTTCCAGTTCGGCCCGTCGGTGTGGCCGCCATCGTGCTGGCGCCACGCGAGCCGTCCGTCGAGCAGGCCGACGTTCACCGGCGGCATCTGCTCCTTCGCGTAATCATCGGACCGGCCGAGGCCCGTCGCGCCGAGTAGTCGGAAGACGCGCTGTGCCGCGACGACCGCCATGAAGCTCCCCTGTTGATCGAGCCACTTCGCGTCGCCGCGCTCCGGGACGCCGTAGCTCACGAACGTGAGACGCGGTGCGCATAACGCGAGTAGCTGATGCGCGTCAACCGGGATGTCTCCGGCGTTCCGGCTTCCGAACGTCGCGTCGGCCGCCCCGTACTTGAGAAAGTTTCCGGCCATCCAGTGGTATTCGCCGCTTCCCGTGAGGTTCTCGACCGCCTCGCCGAAATTGCGGCGATGCGGCTTCGCGCCGCCGGCGCCCGACGAGCCGATGAGTACCGCCGCGAATCGTTGGTCGAACGCCATCGTCACGAGCGCGGCCTTCCCGTAACGCGACACGCCCTCGATCCCCACCTGCTTCGCGTTCACCTCGGGCGTCTTCTCGAGGTAGTCCAGCACGCGCGATGCTCCCCAGGCCCAGGCGCGGAGCGCACCCCAGTCGTCGGGCTTCCGCGGTTGTCCTTTGTTGACCAGGCCGATGATGCCTCTCGTTAGGCCGGCACCGTTGTCCGCCTGGATGCTCCTCGGATCGAGGAAGATGAACCCCCATCCGTCGATGATGAGCTGCTCGGCTGGCGGGGCATCGCTTCCGGGCGGCGGGGGTGGCGCCGTGAACGCGGGACGTCCCGTCGGTGGCGGCGCCGGCCGGCCGAGTGCCTGGGCGAGCGTACCGGGTCGGAACAGGATCATCACGGGGACCGGGCCTTTTCTCTCGGCCGGCAGCACCATCGTCGCGGCGATATCGACGCCGATGTGCGGATACGACGAGTTGTCGACGCGTCCGACGAGCTGCCGCCCCACCACGGGGCGGCCTCCGATGGTACCCGTGTCGCTCCCGGTGACCGTCCACGTCACTGCCGGCACGCTTCGCGGGACGCGCCCGTAGACCTCGCGCTCGAAGTCCTCTACGATCTCGGCGCGTCGCCGTTCCCAGAGCCGCGGTGTCGTGACCCTGCCCCCGTCCTTCAGCGTGAGCACTTCGGGAAGAGTCGGGAACGGGTTGGCCGTCGCCTCGTCGTAGTTCGCGTGGTTGGGAGCCTGCTCGTTGCCGCTCGGGCCCGGGCGTAGTGCCTTGATGCCGAGTTGCCGCATCATGTCCTGGTGGTCCTGCGCCGTCGTCCAGTTCCTGGGCTCAGGCAGCGCGGGTTCGGCCGAGGAAGGTGTCGTGCTCTGTTGGGCGTGCGCCAAGGGCCCCGCGAGCGCGAGGAGCAGGGCGATGGTGTTCGCACGGGCAATATTCATAATGTCATCACATGATTGCCCGGGGATGGCGAGAAGTCAAAGCTGATAGTTCGACCCCGATGAACTCGACACCCCGCTAACGCGGGTCGATCAGTCGATTCTCACCCGCTGAATCATCCCGTGCTCGATGTGTGACCGCCCGTCGGGCGCTGTCACCATGCAGAACAGCACGTAGTCCCCCGGCGTGAGATCCGTTTCGAAATAGGCGCTCATGCCGGGCGCGATGGCCGCGATTCCGCCTCCCACGCTTCCAATGGTTTCCAGCGGTGGAGGCGGTTCCTTTGCGTCGTCGCTTCGCCGCGCGCGCTCCGGATTCAGCCACGCCTGGACCTCCTCGATCGTCCGTCCCGGCGCAAGCTTCAAGAGGCCGACGTCGTGTGGCTCCGATCCAGCGTTCTCCACCCGTATCGTGTGCCGGCCCGCCTTGAGCGGCGGTTCGAAGGCGAACGCAAAATCCGTCAGTCGGATCGCTGCATCGGCTGCGGGTGCCGCTGTGGGCGCCGCCGCATCCTGGGCAACAGCGTAGACCACGAACTGCTTGACCTCGCCTTTCGCGAAGTGTGGACTCCCGCTGTCGTCCTCCACGGGACAGATCCAGATGTAGCTCCCCGGCTCGAGGTGTTGCGTCACGTTGGACGAATCACCCGGCGCGGTGCCTCCCGGGCCGCCGAACCTCTTCACCCACGCGGGTCGCGGCCCGGACGTGCGAATTGCCTCCAGATATGCGGTAACCAGGTCCGGCTGCGTCCGGCCGGAGTCCAGACTGACGATGTGCCCGTAGTGTACCTCGCCTCCGCGGTTCGCGAGCCGGAACGTGGTCCATCCGGCCGGGATCGAGTCGGGCGCCGAGATCGCATACTCCGTGGCGGAGAGGGACACAACGTTAGGCGCCGCGTCGGCCGTGTCTGCGGAACGCGTGTCCTCCCCACCCATGCATCCTGCGACGGCAGCGATCCCGGTGATCAGGACAGCGGAACGGGCACCCATAGACTGGTCCTCCGGTATTCGTGTGTGTGCCGCGAAGATGGGTCGGAATGGCTCCAACGCCGCTGGAATCTGCACCGAACCCCCACTCCCGGTGAGTGGGGAGCGGGGGACGGTATGGCCGGGTTGCACGACGCGCATCGTTCCTTCACGAGTGGTCGGCCACGGCGATCTACACCGGATGCTCGCGGGACTGCACGTCGCACTGGCGTGTCGAAGCGACGCTTGCCGTCCGGTCGCGTCTCCGCGTATGGTGGCCGATCGACATGATCCGGATTCGAACCCTCGGCGGGCTCTCGGTTCAAGGCGCGGTCAAGACGGCTGCAGGCGGGGTTACTCAGCCGTGCCCTCGAGCGCGCCGCGGAGATGTACGGCGGCCCGTTCCTCGATGGGTTCCGCTTGCCCGGCGCTCCCGAGTTCGATCGTTGGGTCGAGGACGAGCGAGGATCCCTCGCGCAGCGGCACGTCGAAGTGCTCGAGCGCCTCGCGCGGCGTGTCGCCGAGCGTGGCGACGCGGCCGGCGCAGCGGAGTGGTGGCGGAGACTGGCCGATCTCGACTCCCTCAATGCCAGGATAGCCACTGAACTCATGCGGTCGCTGGTCGCGGCAGGCGATCCAGGCGGCGCGCTCAAGCACGCGCGAATCTACGAAGCCCTGCTGGCCCACACGGCTTCGGTACAACGCCTGGGCGGCGCTCGGCCGAGCGCGATGACGTCGAACCGGGAGCGCAACGTCACAGCGCGCCCAGCGATGGCATGAGCCTCCTCACGGCACTGGAGAGTTCGACAGGTTCGTCAGGGCCTGTGCCAGCTTCTGCACCTTCGGTCCGTCGCACGAGCTCCGCACGTCGCCCTCGAGCTGCGACGCGAGGCGCGTGAGCGCGGCGTGGCGGGCCGGTCCCGTCGCGCGTTCGGCGTTCGTGATATCCTGGCGAACGGCCGCGATGCGGTTCGCGGGGAGACAGTTGTTGCGTTCGAGCTGGTCGACGTACGCCCTGGCCAGGGCGAAGCTCGGTGGCCACACGAACTTTGGTTGGCCCTGAGTATTCAGGTATTCCAGGCGTACGGTCTTCGCGGCGTCGATCTCGTTCTGCGAGATGTACTGGCTCGGCGTGAGCTCGGCGATGTCGAGCCCGCGGGCGATCTCGGAGCTTACGATCGTCCCGTTGTACCAGTACGCCGACCACGACCCACCGCCCGCTTGCCGGAGCGAGTCCACCGGACCGCGGTCGAAGAACGCGATCTCCTTCGGGTTCTTCGCGTCGGTCCAGTCGAAGACCGAGATGCCGCCCTGGTACCACGCCTGCACCATCACGTCGCGCCCGGGGATGGGGATCAGCGAGCCGTTATGCGCGACGCAATTCTCCTTGTCGGTCTGCGCCGCGGGGAGCTTGTAGTAGCTCTGGAACGTGAGCTTCCGATTCTCGACGGTGAAGATCGCGTTCGCACCCCATTCCTTCTTGTCGGTCGCCCGGCACTTGGGTGCGCCACCGCCACCCCATTCGTCGGAGAACAGGAGCTTCGTGCCGTCGTTGTTGAACGTGGCCGAGTGCCAGTAGGCGAAGTTGGAGTCGGAGACGGCGTCGAGCCTGACGGGGTTCACCGGGTCCTTGATGTCGAGCAGGAATCCGTAACCCTCACACGCACCGCCCGCGAGCCCCAGTGCCGGATAGACCGTGATGTCGTGGCACTGGCGGAACGGTGAGATCGCCGACACGCCGGGGACGGGTGGGGGCGCCTGCGCGGCGATCAACCGGTTGACGATCGTCTGAAGGTTGGTGCGGAGGGTGGCGGTGTCCGCCGCCGTCGGCGCGCCGGTCCCGCCGCGCGCCTTCACGATGCTGTCGAGCTGTGCGCGCAGGAAGAACGACCCCATGACCATGTCGTTCCCGGTGTTGGGATTCCGGGCGACGAACCCTCCGGCCGCACGGACGGAGTCCGCGAAGCGTTTCTGGTTGGCCACGTCCTCGGCCGCCGGCGCGTGTGTCGCCGTCGCCTTGAGACCGCTGAAGATGTTCGCCCGGTTCACGACCGCCGCCTGCTCGGGGCGCGCCACGGGCACCTTGATGATCTCGATGCGCATGAGTGACGATGCGGGATCCCTGTCGGGCGTCTCCCGCACGCAGCCGGGAAGCTCGTTAGGCGACCTGATCCCAGCCGAGCCGGAGACGTAGATGTAGACGTTCTCGCGGTCGTTGGGATCCTCGAGCACCGTGTGCGTGTGCGACCCGCGGCAGGTCTGCACGTTCGCGACGAGCTTCGGGTTTCGGATGTCGCTGATGTCGAAGACGCGAATGCCGCGGATGCGCTCCTTGCTCACGGTGTCGGGAACGCCACCCGGCTTGCAGTCGATGCGCCCGTTGTTCGCCTCGGCGGACATGAACAGCAGGTTCTTGTAGACCGAGACGTCGTTCTGCGAGGCGGGGCACGTGTACGCCGTGACCAGGGACGGCGCCGCGGGGTTCGAGATGTCCCAGATCAGCAGGCCGTTGTAGTTCCCCTGGATCGCGTAATTGGCGGTGAACGCGAGGTCCGAGTTGGTGATTCCCGCGAAGCCCGGCGGCGGCGGCGCCTTGGCGAGGATCCTGAGATTCGAGACCGCCTCGCCGGCGTTCGTGAGGCCGGCCTTGAGGCCGACCCGCGGGTCCGGTTCCGGCGCGGGCGGCGTGGCGGGCGGTGTGGCCGTGCCGCAGGCGGCGAGCACCGCGACGGCGGCAAGACCAACGCGACGAAGTACGAACGACATCACGGCCTCCTGGGGGCTGACTGCGACGTGGAGCCTAACGAAAACAGCATCTCGAGCATGCGGTTGATCTCGGTCGTCTGGTCGACCTCGACATCCGAGGCGAACTTGAAGACCGTCTCGTCCTGACCCGCGCCGCGCGAGGCGAAGAGCTCGCGCACCATCGACACGGCGCCCTTGTGGTGCTGAATCATGAACGTGAGGAAGAGACGGTCGAACTCCTCTCCGCGGGCGGCATCCAGCTCCTTCATCTGCGCCTCCGTCAGCATGCCGGGCATGAGCATCACGTGCTCCGCGCCGCCCATGGTCATCTTCATGCCGTCGGGGTTCGGCTCCGGCACCGGTTGGCGGCGCGCGCTGAGCCAGTTGGACATCAACACTATCTCGTCGGTCTGCGCGTTGATGACGCGCTCGGCCAGCCGCAGGACGGCCGGGCTCGCACCGTGCGTGGGCGCCCAGCGGGCCATTTTGATGGCCTGCGCGTGATGGTGGATCATCCCAGACATGAAGCGGATGTCCGCTTCGGTGTAGGGGTAGCGGGCGCTGTCGGCGCTCGCGCGGGCAATAGCCGCGGCTTCACCCATCAGCTCAGGCTTCGGCGCAGAGCCCGCCCGCGGTCCGCGGCAACCGATCAGGGCGAGTACCAGAAGCGTGGCGGCTTTCGCTGCATACCGAGAATGGGGGCGTATGCGGCCTTTGGCTGACATGGGGTTCGAGACAGAACTCGTTCGCGGGGCACCAAGCATACCTATGATGTTCGTTTGGCGGCCGACGGATCGCTAGTGGACGGGGCGCCGCTGTCATTCCGAGCGGAGCAGCCGTCAGGCTGCGCAGTCGAGGAATCGCGCTCCTCCCGGTAGAGAGGCCCCGCCACCGGGAGCCGCGCGATTCCTCGACTGCGCGCC
>DASURJ010000535.1:0-2867 GCA_036280115.1 Gemmatimonadaceae bacterium | reverse complement strand
GACGACGATCGCGGCATACAGAAAGAACCCGTACACACACGCCGGATAGCCGAACACGGTGCCTGGCGCTCCAGGAGCGGGACAACTGAGGGCGGAGGCACCGAAGAGCTCCTGATACGTCAGGACTCCAGAGAATGCCGTTCCGAAGAGACTCAACCCCAGTATCACCTGCAGCGCTCGAGTCGCGTTCATGCTGCCTCCGGTGCGAGTGCGCTCGTCAGGCCGGGAGCGAACGCTCGGGGATCGCCATGCCGTCGACAGAAGCCTGAGACGGGCGGACCGAGAAGTGGCTGCTAAACCACGCACCCGCGTAACCGGCGACCGCCTCGAGCGTTCCGGGCTCTTCGAACAGGTGTGTGGCCCCGGGCACGACGGCGAGACGCTTCTCGCACCGCATCCGCGCATACGCGTCGCGATTGAGCGCCAGCACGTGCACGTCGTCGCCACCGACGATCAACAACGTCGGTGCGGACACGAGCGAAAGCACGCGGCCGGCGAGGTCCGGCCGACCACCGCGCGAGACCACCGCGTGAACGTGACCCGCTTCCATCGCGGCAGCCGCGATGGCGGCAGCGGCGCCCGTGCTCGCCCCGAACAGGCCAATCTCAAGGCCGCGCGTTTCAGCCTGCGCCGCGACCCAGTGAATCACGTCAACCAGCCGCGACGTCAGAAATCCGATGTCGAAGCGCAACGCCCCTGTGAGCTCATCCTCCTGTTCCTCGGCCTCCGTGAGCAGGTCGGGGAGCAGCGTCGCAAGACCCGCATTTCCAAGCGCCTCCGCCACAAGCTGATTTCGAGGGCTGTGCCGGCCGCTTCCGCTCCCGTGCGCGAAGATGACAATGCCCGTTGCGCCGCCGGGAATGTTGAGATCTCCCGCCAGCATGCCATCGCGCACCGGGATCTGAACGTGGGTTCCGGCCGTACGGGTGATGGTCGTGTTCACATTTCCTCCATGGAGCGTTGAGCTTCGTTTCGCTCGAGCATTACACTGTGAAAGGATAAGTTTCGGGAACTTCGCCCTGCTCCCACATCGCCGTGCGCTCCAGCGGCTCCACCGCGCGCGTGACGTCGTAATGCAGCACCACGTCGAACTGCCGGGACAGCGACGCGCCAAAGTAGTGACTGAATCGCTCCGTCCTCGGCCGATAGATGACGCCGATGGCGCGCTCGAGCCGCGGCTCCTCGAGGGCGGCGCGTAACGGGCCGGGGGCTCGAAGATCGAGCATGAACCGCGAGGGCCCGGCGTCGTGGAACAGCGCCTCGTAACTCTCGGGAAGTGCCGGCCGCACCGTCATTCGCTCCGCCGGTCCATCCCAATCCGATGACGCCGTCACCGTCCCCGTATAGGTCGTGAATCCCACGAGCACGGCGGCATCGCCGAGCCGCTCTCGCACGAGCTGCCCAACGTTCCACTCGCCCGCGCGCGCCATCTGCGTCGCGCGTGCATCGCCGAGGTGGGAGTTGTGCGCCCAGACGATCACCTTCGGCGCGCGTCCGTCGCCCTCGAGGTGTCGCTCGAGCTCGAGCAGCGTCTCCGCCATGTGAGCGTCGCGCAGATTCCAGCTCGTCGCGTCGCTGGTCAGCATCAGCCGATAGTATCGCTCCGCGTTTCGGACGAGGCGTGCATTCTGCTCGGCCGAGAAGAGCGCATCCGTCGCCAGGCGACCATCGCGGGAGGCGTAGTCACTCGCCGACCGCTGCAGCTCCAGCAGTTGCCGAACCGCGTCTTCCTCGCAGGACGCGTGTGTCCCGAGCGACGTGGCATAGCCATAGGCCCGCGCGTCGTCGCCGAACTGCGCGAAGCACGCGTAACGTCGCCGCGCTTCGCGAGCCTGCGCCGGGTCTACGATGTCGAGATACTCGAGAACCGCCTCGATCGACCGGTGCAGACTGTAGAGATCCAGCCCGACGAACCGCACGGGCGGGGCATCCGCGTGTGCCTCGTTGTGCGACCGGAGCCAGCCGACGAAATCGAGGACGTCGGCGTTGCGCCACATCCACTGCGGGAATCGCTCGAAGCCGCCGAGCGCCTCGCTCGCCTCGCTGTCCGTTCCATGACCGCCTACGAACCGGTCGACCCGAAACGCGTCGGGCCAGTCACCCTCGATCGCGACGGCCTCGAATCCCTTCTCTCGAATCAGCCGCTTGGTAATCTCCGCGCGGACGCGATAGAAGTCGTGGGTGCCATGGCTCGCCTCGCCCAACAGGACGACTCGTGCGTCACCGACGAGCTCGAGCAGCGCGTCGAAGTCACTCGGTCCACCGATGAGTGGGCGGGCGTGCTCTCGAATAGCGAGCGCGGCGCTGCGGTCGCGTGCTGGCATGGGCCACCTCCCTTCTGCTGCACGATGCGAGAAGCGCCCGCCGAAGTCAGTCGGCGGGCGCCGGACCCCGCTGTCGGAGAAGTCCTGCTTCTGGCCTCATGATGCCGCGGATCGCACCTCGCTGGTCGGTGACACCCGCGCATAGACCGGCGCCGTCGTGAGCGGCGTCTGAAGGGGCGCGACCACCATTCCTCGCTGCCAGAAGGCTCCCGTTTGTACCCGAGCCCGCACGGGGCCGCACAGAATGACGTCATCCGTCGTGGCATACGCGACCCAGGCGGGGCCGCCCGGATTCCACCGCATCGCCTCGAGCTCGGTATGCAGGTGAGCGAGGCACAGTTCGAGAGCCGTACGGTCACCCGGTGGTAGACGTACCGCCTCGGCGTGGAGTCGAGCGAGCGCGCAAGCGAGATCGGTGCGCCACCTGGCGCGTGACGCGGGATCCATCGCCGAGGTGTCGACCAGGACGGAGAGCACACGCCGTCCGCGCAGGGCGCGCTCCATTTCCAGAATCTCCGCCAGCGTCAGCATCGCTCGTTCCTC
>DASURJ010000534.1:0-6427 GCA_036280115.1 Gemmatimonadaceae bacterium | reverse complement strand
TTCAGGCGTTGCATCAGCTGCGCAGCATCGCCCACGTCGTGGACATGCATCAGCTGACGAAGGACCCCGAGCAGCTCCTGTCGGACGCACCGGCGGAGGGGCCGCCGGTGCGCACGATGAGCCGAGAGGAGCTGAGCCGGTACCTCGACTACTGTACCGAGCTCCTCTCGGTCACGAGCAAGATCGGCGCGCTCTACGTCGAGCGATTCAACGATCCCGTGACGTTAGGCGCGGTCAACGAGATCGAGACGCTCACGGCCGGCCTCTCCCGAAAGATCTGGCAGAAGATCACGATGCTGAACGCGTGACGGTCGTCACCGAGGATACGGCTCCGTCAGCCGTTCCATGGGCTTCACCACGCGAATGCCCGCCCTCGCTCCCGGCGCCGCCACACCATTGGCGGCGGCAAGCATCGCTTCATCGTTCGGTGCCTGCCCGTCCACCCGCCACTGCCAGACGTAGCGCCCCTCGCTGAGTGGGATCTCCACGACCCACGCGTCAGCCGCCCGCGTCGCCGGAATCGGCCGGGACGCGAACGTCCCCGCGAGCTCCACGCTCTTCGCACCGGGCGCGGACGACGCCGGAAGCTCGAACCGCACGACCTCGCCGAAATGGCGCCGCATGAGGAACCGTTTGTCGGGATCGATGCGCACGCCCGCTACCTGGCCCACGTCCGCGACGTTCAGCGTGTCCGCGCGACGCACGAGACGCACCTGTCGCCGCGCGGTGTCCCCCGACGACCGCGCGAGTGCCAGGTCGAGCGGGAGCTCGAACAGCACGTCGGGCTGGTTCTGCGTGACGATCACGCGCGAGCCGTCCACGCGCGCGTTCACGTCCGGGATGTACTTCCCTTCGAGCCACGGGAGAATGAACGGCCTCATGTCCCGCCCCGCAGCCTTCGACATCGCCGCAATGAACTCCATGTGCCCCGCCGGCACGGCGTCGAGGCGCAGCGCGATGTAGTCGCGCAGCCCACGATCGAACGCCTCACGCCCCATCGCGTGCTCGAGCGACCGCAGCACCCACGAGCCCTTGAAGTAATGGATACGGCCGTTGTCCGGGTTGCCGAGAATGCTCTGCCGTCCCTCGAAGCCGCCGGCAAAACCGCTCCGGTCCACACCGGTCATGTAGCCGGCTCGCTGCCGTTCCCAGAACGCGTCCTCCACCGCCTTCCCGTACACGGCGCCGAGCACGGCGCCTTCGGCGAACACGGCCCACCCTTCCTGCAGCATGTTCGCCGCGAATCCGCTCGCGTTCATCGTCCAGCCGTGCGCGATCTCGTGCGCGACGACGTATGAGGGGCCCAGCACCGGGTCATCGAGCCGAGTAGCTCCGGACCCGCCGACGATGAGGTTGTTCATCCGCACCGAGAAGCCGCCGCGACCCAGCGCGCGGTTCGCGACGAGCGCGACATAGCGCGTCGGCGCCTGTGGCTCGCCGAAACGCGTCGCCAGCACGTCGTACACCCGCCGCGTCACCGCGACGAGCGAATCGTGCGTGAAGCGGAAGTCGGGCGTGAGGAACGTCTCGACGCGCACGGGGCCGAACGACGTTGCAATCGTCGTCGATCGAACTTGCCAATCGCGGTCGAACGCGAGCGCGAGGAGGAACTGCGGGTGCAGGCTGCGTGCGACGACCGTACGGACCCCGCTCGCGATGGATTCCGTCTGCGGCACACTCGTCGTCACGCGATACTCGGCCGGGATGCGGATCGTGGCCGTCAAGCGGGCGAAGTGGTTACCGCTGTCGTAATTGAAGAACGGATGCCAGGCGTCGGTGTTGTGGTACGCGCCGAAAGCCGGCAGGTCGCTCGCGGCGGTGGAGTCGCGCGCGTCGCGCCTCGTTGCGAGGCGGCTTTCGGTGAGTGCGTAGCGCATGACGAGACGAGCCCCGCGCTTGGGCGACGCCGCAAACCAGAACACGCCTCCGCCGAACTCGTAGGTGACCGGGCGTCCGTCCAGCTCCATCGAGGCAATGCGCGCCGCGTTGTTGAACCGTGCCGCGAAGCCCCACGGGCTCCCGATGTCGATCGTGAGGGTGTCCACCGACTCGAGTCCCTGCCCCGGCGTGATCGTCGCATGGATCGCCTGGGCGCGGATGGCGTTCATCGTGTCGAGCGGAAGTTGTCGGGTCAGCGTCCAGGTGCCGTTGGTGTTGACCGCCTCGTATAACCCCGAGAGGCGGCGGACGCGGTTTGTCTCGTCGCTGCCGGCCGCCGCGTCGAGGGGATGGGGACGCTCGCGTGCCGGGTATACGGTTCCCGTCAACAGCAGCACGGCGCGATCGGGTCCCTGCCATACCACGCGCCGCAGGTCTGCGCGACGCAGGCTCCGCTGCTGAACGGCTGCCCGTACGACGTCCCGCCCCAACGGATCCGGGTAGACGCTGTCGAACGCCTCGGGCGTCCCGCTTGCGAACCGCGCCATCACGAGCCGAGCCAGCGAGTCGGCGGTCGGGGCTCCGTGGGGTACGGCGGACTGCGCTCCCGTTACGGAACTGACGGACGCAATGGCTGCAGTGGCGGCGAGAGCGCCGGCCAGGATACGAGCGGTCACGAAATCCGTGGCTTTGAGTTGGAGGCAATTCGGGTTCGACGTCTCGATACACGCGCGACCCGGTGCTGATCTACTACACCACGACGTGGCGTGCGGGCAACGGTCCCAAGTCCACACCGCGCGCTCCGTGCGCAATGCCGTGCCGGCCCGCACCGTCCTGATGTGTCGTATGACGCATTCGTGCGTGCGAGACGGCACGAATGGCGGTCCTGGACTCCCGCGCGAGGGCACCGTCGTGCCGTGACGCTCGCGCCCCGTCGGGACTCCTTAGATGCAGACCTCCAGGTGGTTGGCATTCCAACTGGAACCGGCATACCTCGAGCCCTTTCGCTCCGTGGCTGACTCACGAATCGCGCCCACATTCGCCGCGCGACTGTTTCCCTTCGCCTTCTCGACGACCGCCGGTGCGCCGGCACGCACGCGGCCTGGACGGCACATCCCGTTCGAGCCGCATCCGCGCCTAACGCCGAGCGCACCGCCCCCACCCGTCGTTCCGCCGGGGCAGCCGTCCGTGAGCGCCCGGCTCGCGCGCCTGGGCGTGTGGCTGCTGCTCGCGCTCGGCTGGGCCGTGTTCGCGGCATGGTGGGTAGTCGTGCTGCGGCGCGAGAGCGTCGCGGCCTTCACCCGTGCGGGCGCAGTGCTCGCGGGGGTCCTCGCGGTATGTGCCGTCATCATGAGCGCGTGGACTCGCTACAACATGTGGGTTGCCCGGCGCGGAATGCGCGGACGCTCCAGCCGCTACATCCCTGTGCAATGGGAGCGCGACACGCTCGGCCGGCCGCTTCGGCTGCCCGAGGGAAGCCTCGCCCGCTCTGCCTCGGAGCTCCGGATCGTGCTGCACGACGGAGCGAAGTCGTACGTCGTCGTTGCCACCGAGGACACGCTATGAGCACCGTCGCCCTCGCCACGCTCGTGGATATCCTTCGCGCGATCGATGCGTCGCTCGTGTATCGCGGCGCGCTCGTGTTCTATGGCGCGTATCCCATAGGCATGGCGTGCCTGTGGATCGTGCTCAGCATCGCGTTTGCCCGGCGGCGCGAGCCACGACTGGGCGCCCCGGAATCGGCACTCCCCGAGATGCCACCGGGCCCGCCGCTCTTCGTGTCCGTCGTCATCCCGGCGCACCGCGAAGGCGAGACGATCGCGAGAACGCTCGACGCGTTGCTCGCGGTGGACTACCCGTCGTACGAGGTGATCGTCGTCAACGACGGATCGCCCGACAACACCGCCGATGTCGTCAGGCGCTACCTGCACACCGGCATCGTGCGCCTGCTCGACAAGACCGTGAACGAAGGCAAGGCCATGGGCCTGAACGATGCGATCCCGCTCTGTCGGGGAGAAATCGTCGTCGTGCTCGACGCGGACATCGTCGTCACCCCTGGTGTGCTGAAGGCGCTCGTCCCGCATTTCGCCTCACCACGTGTCGGCGCCGTCACCGGGAATCCGCGGGTGGCAAACCGCGGATCGCTCCTTCGCAACCTCCAAACGCTCGAGTTCGCGTCGATCGTCTCGGTGCAGCGCCGCGCGCAGCGGGTCTGGGGACGCGTGCTCACGGTGTCGGGCGCGATCGCCGCGTTCCGGAAGACGGCGCTCGTGGACGCCGGCCTCTTCTCGCCGGACATGGCGACGGAAGACATCGACATGACGTGGAAGCTGCAGCGCCGCTTCTGGGACGTCCGCTACGAAGCGTCCGCCGTGGTCTGGATGGAGGTTCCGCCGACGCTCGGCGAACTCTGGAAGCAGCGACGCCGCTGGGCACGCGGGCTCGCGCAGGTCCTCGCGAAGCATCGGGCGGTCCCGGTGAGCTGGAAGCTGCGCCGGCTCTGGCCGGTGTTCTGGGAGGGCGTCCTCTCCATCACGTGGGCGTACACGTTCCTGCTGCTCACGACGTACTGGGTCGTGTCACACGCACTCGGCTTCGCTCCGTACGGTTCGTCGCCCATTCCGAACTTGTGGGGCATGCTGACCGCCACCGCGTGTCTTGCGCAGCTCGCGACGGGCGTGCTCCTCGACCGGCGCTACGACCGCACGCTCGCGCGGTATTTCCCGTTCGCCGTCATCTACCCGCTCGTCTACTGGATGCTCATGTCCGTGATCAGCGCGATCTATACGATCGACGGGCTCCTCCGGCGCCGCCCGAGGATGCAGGTCTGGCACATCGAGCGTGTGGGGGCCGCGTCATGACCGCCTTCGACATGGGCCGCGGCTCTCGCGTCACCGTGGGCGCGGCGCTCGCCGCGCTCCTCGCACTCCCTGCCGCGACCGGCGCCCAGGCGCCTAACGCCGAAGCGGACTCGCTCGTGCGGGTCGGAGACGTTGCCGCGCGAGCGTCTCGCCACCACGCGGCCATCGCGGCGTACGAGCGGGCGATCGCGCTGGACTCGACCCGCCGCGCCGGCCTGTTGCCGAGGCTCGGGCGGCAGTACCTCTGGTCCGACAACCCGCGTCACGCCGCGCGACTTCTCGTCGAGTACCTCGCGCTGCATCCGAGCTCGTGCGAGACCCGGCTCGACCTCGGCCTCGCCTGGTCGTGGGCCGACGAGCTGGATACCGCCCGAGAGACGTACGACGCGGTGGCCACCCAATGTCTCTACGAGCGGGGTCAGGCGCGGCTCGGCGCCGCGCGGGCGCTTCGCTGGGACAACCTGCTCTCGAGCGCCGAACGACGGTACCACGAGGTGCTCGCTGATGGAACCGACGGCGATCGCGAGCAGGCCACCATCGGCCTGGTGTACGTTCGACTCGCGCGGGCGGAACCGCGGGCCGCGCTCGCGCTCGCGGATTCGCTCATCGCCGCGGGGTCGCGCGATCCCTCGCTCACCGAAGCGCGGGTCATGGCGCTCGCCGACCTCGGGGCGTTCGGAGCGGCCATGGAATCGGCACGATCGGCGCAGGCGGACGGCCGTGGGAGCGCGTCGCTCGACCGCCTCACGCGCGGGTACGTGGAGCGCGCGCGCCCGTCGTTTGTTGCCGGGGTACGCGGGTTCCGTGACCGCGATGGTACGTCATACCGCGCCGCCGATCTCGGGAGCGCGCTTGCTCCGCTCTCGCTCGGCACCCTGCGCGTTACCGCGCGGAGCGCCGAGCTGCGTGGCGACGGCGACTCCGTGTCGCTGCGCTCGAACGAGGCAGAGGCGGCACTGGAAATCCGCCCGACCGCCGCGCTGGCCATCGTCGGTCGCGCCGGGGTAAGAGACTATGACGAGGCCGACTTCACGCCGTGGGAGGGCGAGCTGGATCTCGTGTGGCTCCCCGGCGACCGGCGACGCGTGGACGTCGCGGCCGCGAGGATCATGCTCGGCGACAACGTCGCCGCCGTGCAGGAACGGCTCGTCGGTACGTTCGCGAGCATCGGACTCACGGAGCGACTCACGACCGGACTCTCGGTGGCAGCCTCGGTGGACGGCACTCGATGGTCCGAGGGGAACACGCGGATGCGCGCGCGCCTGACCCCGCGGCTGGCCCTCGAGGGAGTGCCGGTGATGACCATCGAGTGGCCGACGGTCTACCAGTACTATGACGAGCCCTTCGATTTTCGCCTGTTCTCACCAAGGGAGTACATCGAGACTGGCCCGGCGTTCAGCGTATTCAAGCGAGCGGCGCGAGTGTGGTACCTCTCGCTGTACGCGCGCGGGGGCGGCCTTCGCGAGACCGGGCACGACTGGCAACCGCTGGGAATCGTGCGTGCGTCGGTCGAGCGCGAGCTGCGGTCGCACTGGGGGTTGCGCGTGGAAGGCGCATGGTCGAACTCGAACCTCGCGGGGTCGAACGGCTTCGAGCGGACGACCGTGGCGGCGAGTATCTCCATTCGACCGTAATCGGGGTCAGAGTCGAAAATCATCGTTTTGTGGCCCCGGCCGCCGGGGCAACAA
>DASURJ010000533.1:0-18545 GCA_036280115.1 Gemmatimonadaceae bacterium | reverse complement strand
CGCTCACGTCGCACGCGAACCGCACGTCGCCCGTGCTCCGCGGCAAGTGGGTCATGGAGGTCTTGTTAGGCTCGCCGCCACCTCCGCCCCCGCCAGGCGTTCCCGACCTGGACAAGACGGCCGAAGCGAAGGAAGGACGGATGCTCACGACGCGCGAGCGGATGGAGATGCACCGCGAGAACCCGCAGTGCCGCTCGTGTCATCTCTTCATGGACCCCATCGGGCTCGCGCTCGACAACTTCGACGTGACGGGGCAGTGGCGCATTCGCGAGAACGGCGCACCGCTGGACACACGCGGCGACTTCTACGACGGCACGCCGGTTTCGACGCCCGCCGAGCTACAGAAAGTCTTGCTCAAGCGCCCGGACCCACTCCTCCGGACGTTCACGGCGAACCTCATGGCATACGGCCTCGGCCGCCGCGTGGAGTACTACGACGGGCCGACGATTCGCCGCATCGTGCGTGACGCGAAGCCGGGCGGCTACAGGTTCGCCGATTTCGTGCTCGGCATCGTGTCGAGCGACGCGTTCCGCTCGCGGCGCGTACCGGTGCCCGCCGCCGCAGCCGACGAGGACGAGAAGGGCGCACCGAATGCAGACGCGAAGGTCGATGACGTGACGCGCACGGCGAGCAGCCGGCAACCCTAACGAGCTCGGGAGCATCCAGGTCCATGCATTTTCTCACCGGAAAGCCACTGCCCCGCCGCGCGTTCGTGCAGAGCCTCGGCGCGACGTTCGCGTTGCCGTTCCTCGATGCCATGGTCCCGGTGGGGCGAACGCGCCGGCTCGCACCCGATCGCACACGACTCGTGGCGATCGAGATGGTGCACGGCGCCGCCGGCTGCAACGAGCTCGGGGCGAAGATGAACATGTGGTCGCCCGCGGCGACGGGACGGAACTTCGACCTCGGGCCGACGGCGCTCAAGGCGCTCGACCCGTACCGGAAATACCTGACGATCGTGAGCAACACCGACGTTCGCATGGCGGAGCCGATGAGCCCGAAGGAGATCGGCGGCGATCACTTCCGCTCGAGCGCCGTGTTCCTCACGCAGGCGCACCCGAAGCAGACGGAAGGATCCGACATCCGCGTCGGGACGTCACTCGATCAGATGTACGCGCAGCGGTTCGGGCAGGAGACGCCCATTCCCTCGATGCAGCTCTGCATCGAGAACGTGGACCAGGCCGGTGGCTGCGCGTACGGGTACGCGTGCGTCTACACCGACTCCATCAGCTGGGCATCGCCCACCGAGCCCCTTCCGGTCATTCGCGACCCGCGCGTCGCGTTCGAGAAGCTGTTCGGCGTCGGCGGATCGCCTGAAGAGCGCGCAGCACGCCGGCGCACACGGCGCAGCATTCTGGACTTCGTGGCCAGCGAGATGAACGCTATCAAGCGCTCGTTAGGCCCCGAGGACGTGTCGCGCGTGGACCGCTACCTCGAAGACATTCGCGAGGTGGAGCGCCGGCTGCAGCGCGTCGAGGCGCGCAACACGAGCGGTGAGCCGCGCGAGCTGCCGGGCGCGCCGACCGGCGTCCCCGACTCGTTCGCCGAGCACGTCCAGCTCATGTTCGACATCCAGGCGCTCGCGTTCGCGGCCGACATCACGCGCGTGTTCTCGTTCAAGATGGGGCGCGACGGCTCGAGTCGCGTCTATCCGGAGAGCGGCTCGGACCGGCCGTTCCACCCGGCGTCGCATCACGGCGGTAACGAGCGCGGCGTGAAGGAGTTCTTCCTCATCAACAAGTACCACGTCGGCATGCTGCCGTACTTCCTGGACAAGCTGAAGAGCATCCAGGAAGGCGACAGCACGCTGCTCGACAAGACGCTCATCGTCTACGGCTCGCCGATGGCCGACGGGAACCTCCACAACCACCGCCGGTGCCCGCTCATCCTCCTCGGCGGCGCGAACGGGAAGCTCGACGGGAACATGCACCTCAAGGCGGCGGACGGGACGCCAATGGCGAACGCGCTCCTGACTGTCGCCCACACGCTCGGCATGGACGACATGAAGAGCTTCGGCGACTCGAACGGCGTGCTGTCGGTGGCGGCCGATGCGTAGCGTCGCTCGTCGGCACTCACTCCGCAGACCGAAGACCGGGCGGCGCATCGGCATCGCCGTGGCGGTCGCGACCGCGCTCGCCGCGTTACTCGCCGCCGCAACGCCCGTCGCCTCGCGGCCAGCACCGGACTCCCCGGTCGCCGACGCGGCCATGCGGCGCGACGGGGTGAAGCTCCGCCAGCTTCTCAAGCAGGGGGCGGACGTCAATGCCGCGCAGGGCGACGGTATGACGGCGCTTCACTGGGCGGCAACGCACGGCGACGTCGACGAAGCGCGAATGCTGATTTACGCGGGCGCACGCGTCGACGCACTGACCCGCAACGGGAACTACACGCCGCTGCACCTCGCGGCGCGGGCGGGACACGTGCCGGCGGTCCGCGCCCTGCTCGAGGGCGGCGCGAACGCGAACGCGAAGACATCGTCGGGGGGCGCAACACCGCTGCATTTCGCCGCGGCGCAGGGCAATACCGAGTCGATCGCGGTACTCCTCGACAGGGGCGCCGCCGTGGACGCGCGCGAGGGCGCGTGGGAGCAGACACCACTCATGTGGGCGGGCGCGTACAACCGGGTGAATGCCATCAAGGCCCTCATCGGCCGAGGCGCGAACATCGCGGCGGTGTCGAAGGTCGAGGACATTCCCGCCCGCGAGCGCGCCGACCGTGCGGCGGCGCAGCTCCGGAATCGACGCATCGCGGCGCTCAAGGCCGCGGAGCAACCGCCCCGGCCCGCCGGGGCAGCTGGGGCAGCCGGGGCAGCCGACTCGGCGCGTATCGCCGGCGCGCCTAACGCCGCGCGAGACTCGGCCGCAGGGCGAGCTCGTGCAGAGGCGAATCGCCCGCGAGGCGACTCCGCCGCTCCGCGAACGACCGGGGCGCGAGACTCGAGTGCGGTGCCCGGCGCGCGGAACGCCGCCGCAACCCGGCCGGCAACGTCGGACTCATCGCGTCGTGACGAGCGCGCGATCAGTTACGGAGAGCTCGTCGGCAACAAGGGAGGCCTGACTCCCTTGTTGTTCGCGGTTCGACAGGGAAACACCACCGCCGCGATGACGCTGCTCGACGCCGGCGCGAAGGTCAATCAGGTGAGCGAGGGCGACCAGACCAGCCCGCTGCTCATGGCAGCCATCAATGGCCACTTCGACCTCGCGAAGAAACTGCTCGCGCGCGGGGCGGACCCGAAGCTCGCGAGCGCCGCGGGTGCGACGCCGCTCTACGCCACGATCAACGTGCAATGGGCCGCGAAATCCCTCTACCCGCAACCCACGGCGCAGACGCAGCAGGAGACGACGTACCTCGAGCTCATGGAGGTGCTGCTCGAGGCCGGCGCGGACCCTAACGCGCGCCTCACGAAGCACCTCTGGTACATGTCGTACAACTTCGACCTCCTGGGCGTGAACACCACCGGGGCGACGCCATTCTGGCGCGCGGCCTACGGCACCGACGTCCCGGCCATGAGGCTGCTGGTGAAGTACGGCGCCGACCCGAAGGTCCCGACGCAGAAGCCCGCCGGACGCCAGCGCGGCGCCGACGCTCCCGCGGAGGATGACAGCTCTAAAGCGGATCCCTCTGGACTTCCCCCGGTCCCGGTGGGCGGCCCGGGCGTCTACCCCATCCACGCCGCGTCGGGGGTGGGGTACGGCGAAGGGTACGCCGCGAACTCGCATCGACACGCACCAGAAGGCTGGATGCCCGCCGTGAAGTACCTGGTCGAAGAGCTCGGCGCCGACGTCAACGCGCGCGACCACAACGGCTACAACCCCATCCATCACGCCGCGGCGCGCGGCGACAACGAGTTGATCGAGTACCTCGTGTCGAAGGGCGCGGACGTGAAGGCGGTCAGCCGCCGAGGACAGACCACGGCCGATATGGCGAACGGTCCGGTGCAGCGGATTCCGCCCTTCCTCGAGACCGTCGCGCTGCTCGAGAAGTTGGGCTCGAAGAACAACCACAAGTGCAGATCCTGCTAGGCCGACCTCGCGGGGGCCGCGTAACGTTCCGCTGACCTGCGGGCATCAGCTCGGGGGGATTCGGAGCGAGGGCGGGTCCCTGCTCCGGAGCATCCCCCCTGATCCGACGCATCCGCCCGGTCCGCATCCCCGCAGGAGACCGGCCTTACCGCAATTCGCTCCTCTTCACCATCAACGACCGCGAGAGCGACATCTGCCTCGCATACCTGACGCCAGGCTGACTATCGGACGGTCACGCGCTGGCGGCGAGTGACTCCGGGCGTCCCGGGGCGCAGAGTGAGCTCATAGATCAACTCGTACTCGCCCGGCGCCGTCGCGTCGAACGCGGCGTCGAACGTCTCGCCGACGTTGATTCGTACGGCCGACGGCGTCTCGACCGCCGCGGATGGCGGGAGATCCGCGCCGTCCTTCCCGACCGCGCGCCATCGCAACACGGTGCCGTCGCGATGCAACGCGAATCGAACGAATCCGGCCGCGCCGATGTTCACGAAGCGGAAGCGATGCGAGCGGTCTCGCGTCAGCACGAGCGGCGGTGGCGCCGAGTCCCCATTGATGAGCAGCCGCCGCGGAATGACGTCACCGTCCCACCCCGCGACGATGACGTGATCGCGTGAAGGGTCGAAGCGCTCTCCCGGCTCGAGGACGACTATCGCGCCGTACAGCCCCGCGGTGAGCTGCTCCAGGTCACCGAGATGCGTGTGGTAGATGAACGTCCCGGCGCGCGGTTGCGTCAGGCGTGCGACGAACGAGTCACCGGGCGCGATCGGCGGGGCGACGCGGTCGCCCATGCCACTCCATCCGACCACACCGTCCGAGTAGCTCTCGAGCTCGATGCCGTGCCAGTGGACGCCGGTCGGCTCTCTCATCCGGTTGATGACGGTGATGTCGGCGGGGCGGCCACGTGTGAGCACCAGTGTCGGGCCGGGGACCTGCACCGAGTCGGGACGCGGCGCATCGCCGGCTTGTACGACGTAGCTCATGCTACGCGGCGCCGCTCTGCGACGCGGACCCTCCTGCACGAAGAGCCGCAATCGTTGTGGGTCGGAGCGCACCGGCTCGCGCCAGTCGGTAGACGCCGGCACGGTGATGCCCATGACGAGTCCCGCCATGTGTCGGTTCGCGTCGTGCGATAGGGGGTCGTGGCGTTCCGGTGGAGGCGCCTCGAGCAACGCGAGCTCCGGCACCACGTGGAATGCGAGGTGACAGTGCAGGAGCCAGTTACCCGGCCGGTCCGGCTGCCACATCATGGTCAGCGAGCCGCGTGGAAAAACGCTCTCGGTAACGGCGAGCCTGCGGTCGGCGGGCGCGAAGACGGTATCCGCGAGCCCCGATCCGTGCCCGTCGACGCGGAAGTAGAAGCCGTGCAGGTGAATGGGGTGCGCGCGCATGCTCACGTTCACAATGCGGTAGCGCACGCTATCGCCTAACGACGCGGACAGGCGTTCGGTGTACGGCCAGGTCTTACCGTTGAGTGCGAGTGCGTTACTGACCTCGTGTGGACCCGGCGAGTTCCCATAGATGTTGATGACGAACACGCGGTCGTCGGTGCCCGCGCCCGGCGGGTCCACGACGAACGCCCCGCCCGCGGTCTCTCGCTCCGCCATGGGGAAGACGACGTGCCCGATGGTGGCGTAGTAGGAGTAGGTGCCCGGCTCGCCCGCCGTGAACCGGACGGTGTGCGACTCTCCCGGTGCGAGCCGCATGGTGCCCCACGCCATCGCCGGCCTGCTGTGCAGGCCGTGGACGGTTACCGTCGAGTCGGGGAGCGCGTTGCGGACCGTCGCCACGACGTGCGTCCCGGCGCTTACGCGGATGAGCGGGGCGGGGATCTGCGGCGGCTTACCCTCTTCGGCGAATGCGTCGACGACGACGGACGGCCCGGTCTCCGCTTCCGGGAACCAGCGCGCGCGGGTGACCACCAGCCGAAGCGTGACCGTGTCACCGGTCCGCACGCCGGCGGCGAGGCGGTTGTCGTTAGGTACGACGAGAGGCGGCTCGACGCCCGACTCGGACGGCCGCGCGGCCACGGCCGCGACGAGGCTCACCCCGACGACGGTACCCGCCAGCACATGTCGATTCCACATCGGCAGCTTTGCACCGGAATCGTTGACAGGAGTGCGGCCTCGGCGTCGAATCCGCGACGGGAGAAATTGCGTGGCGCGACCGCTTCCCGCGAGTACCCGGTCAAGGCGGCGTGTCAACGCGCCCCACCCCCCACGTCAACGGCCTGGACGGATCAGAAGCACCTTGCCTCGGTCCGGTCCACGTGCATCATCACCGATGGCGATGCGGCCGGCGGGCGCAACGATCAGCCGACCCGGTGGCTATCGGCGCGCGGTAGACCCACTTCCGATTCGAGTTTCTCTTCTCGATGGCCTGCGCCGAGCACGTGCGGGGGGCGCTCCCCCGCGGACGCGCCGCGCGACGTCGCGTTCGAACAGTCGTTGCGCATGGCCTGTCGGCGTGCATCTCGTTGTCGGGCGCCGCCTCCAGCGCCGACGCGCAGGACCGACTCATTCGAACTTTCGGCCAGGAGAGCGGCCTGCAGCCGCCGATCTGGGCAGTCGCCCAGGACAGCGTCGGGTTCCTCTGGGTTGGCGCAGAAGGGGGCCTCTATCGCTTCGACGGCGCGGAGTTCCGCCGTTGGGCCCCCGACGTGATCCGCCACAGTGTCGACATCGTCACGGTTTCGCCTACGGGAACCGTCGTCGCCGTCGCGAGAAGCGGACAGGCGTTCGAAGTCACCGACGCCGGCGTACGTCTCATCCCGGTGCCAGGGGCTCCCCAGGAACTGGGCTTGTTCCGAGTCGCGTTCGACACGCGTGGGCGGTTGTGGGTCATCCGTGACTCCGTACTCTACCGGACGCCGGATGGCGCATGGCATACGGTCCCGGGCAGCGCACTGGCCAACGAGCGACCGCGGCGGCTGAAGCCGAATCCGCTCGGCGGCGTCGACATCATGACGCCGACCACGCTCTGGCGTTTCGAGCCTAACGAACCAGCGCGCGCGCTGTTGACGGCACCGTGGATTACCGACGTCTGGTATTACGACGCGGACCGGTTCGTGGCATTGACGGCCAATCCTCCCGGAGCGGATCGCCTGATCGAAATCGACCGGGGCGTCCAGCGTCGGCTGCTGACGAATGACTCCGCGCCGCTCGGCCGCCCGATTGCCCTCTTCGAGCGTCAGGGCACGCTGTGGGTGGCGCTGGACAACTCGCTGGTCGCGACGCGCCCCGGCGAGCCGCCGGATGTGATCGGGCTGAATGAAGGGATCAACTCCGGGGGCCCACTGCTGGTCGATCGCGAAGGCAACCTGTGGATGGGGTCGTTCGTCGGACTCGTGCACCTGCCCGAACCCGACACCCGGACCTGGACCGACCGGCACGGTTTACACACGCGCCACGCGCGCATGCTCGCGAAGAACAGTGCAGGCCTGTGGGTCGCAACGTGGGGTGGAACGAACATCGTCGAGCGTACGGGCGCCGGGTGGGCGATCTCGCGCAGCGCGTCGGTCTCCCAGGTCCGGTCCTGCGTCGATCGGCGCGGCGCAGTCTGGACCAACGGCGACGTCGAAGGCGGCCTGCTCGAGATACGCGACGGTTCGCCGCCGCGCCGTCGCGCTCGTCCACGTTGGTTTCACGGCTGCGGCGCCGCGCGCGATGGCGGGATGTGGGCCGCGGTCGCCGAGACGCTGTTCTACGCACATCCCGACGTGCCTGGCGTCCGCGCATTCGCGATACCGGCGAGCGACGACCGTCACGATGCCATTCTCCATGATCGAACGGACCGGCTCTGGGTTACAGCAGGCGAGTCGATCTGTCATGCTGCAGCGGGTCAGGTCGCGAAGGGAATCAGCGCGTGGGCCTGCGACACGGTTCCGGGGGCTGCGTTCAGCGTGGTCGCCGAGTTGCCGAGCGGGACACTGCTGGCGGCGTCTGCGAGAACCGGCGCGTACGAACGAAAGAACGGCGCCTGGCGCCCCCTCGCCCTCGAGTCCCTCCCGACGAACACCGTCTTTTCGCTGGCGCTCTCGCCGCGGGGTGGCGTGTGGATGATCGGGCACGGTTTCATCCAGCGCGTCGGGGAGACGCCGAGCGGTTGGCAAGTACTCGAGCGCCTGACGCAATGGCACGGCCTCATGACGGTTGGAGGCGGCGACCTGGTCGAGGAAGACGATGGCACGGTCTGGATCGCATCGGACCGCGGCGTGACGCGGGTGCCCGCATCGGCACGGGTCTCGCCGTCGTCGGCCCCTCCGATCGCGTTGGTCCACGCCCGCGTCGATGACCGCTCGGTGGCGCGCGACAGCGTCCTGCGGCTCCCCCACGATCGCAACCGGCTCGAGCTGCGGTTCGCCGCGCTGTCCTTCCGCAATCCCTCGCAAGTCCGGCATCGCGTGCGACTCGGCCCCGACGAGCCGTGGTCCGAATCGGTGAGCGGCCCATCTGTCCGCTGGGCCGACCTCCCGCCCGGCCGCTACGCCGTGGAGTACCGGGCATCGCTGGACGGGCGCACCTGGTCCCCGCGACCGGTCCGATTCGCGTTCGCCGTGAGCCCGCCGTGGTATCGGACCCCGTGGGCGGCTGCTCTGGCGTTAGGAGTCGTGACGATCGCGGGCTGGAGCGTGTACCGTGCGCGCGTCGCGTACCTGCTGGGGCTCGAACGCCAGCGCACGCGCATCGCCATGGACCTGCACGATGAAGTGGGCTCGGGGCTCGCCAGCGTCGGCATCCTCTCGAGCGTGCTGGCCGGCGACTCGTTGACCGCGGCGGAACGCCGGCAGGCCGCCAGCGACATCGCCTCGGCCGCCGAGGAGCTCGGAAATGCGCTGTCCGACATCGTCTGGTCGCTCGATCCACACGCGGCCACACTGGGCGAGCTCGCGAGTCGCCTGGCCGAGCACGGCGAGCGTCTCAGCGCTCGCGGGAATCTCGAGTTCTCCACGCGGTTTCCCGACGACTGGCCGAACGAGCCGCTCGACGTCGCCGTGCGTCGGAACGTGCTCCTCGTGGGGCTCGAAGCCCTGCACAACGCCGTGCGGCACTCCGGTGCGAGCGCGGTCGTGCTGACGATCGCGCCTAACGCGGATGAGTGGGAGCTCACGGTGCGCGACAACGGCGCCGGCCTCTCCACGGCGCGGGCTCAGGGAAACGGGGGCGGCCACGGGCTCCCCGGCATGCGGCGGAGAGCGGCGGAGATCGGCGCCCGGCTCGACGTCTGCTCCGGCGCGGGCGCCGGCACGACCGTCGTACTACGCTTCGGGCTGTGGCCCCGCCGCAATGGAGGAGGCAACCGGTTGACGGCCCACCTCCGTCGCGTCTTCCCGGGACGGCCCGCATGATCATGCGATTCTCCGAACCCGGCCCTCCGACAGATTGGCGTCGTATGGAAACCCTCGCCGTGCGGCCGACACGTATCGTCGCGGTGGAGGACGACCCACGCTACCGGGCGAGCCTCGAAGTCCTCCTGCGCCATTCCGCGGACTTCCGCCTCGAAGCGAGCTTCGCCGCACCCGCACCGGTCCTGGAGCGTCTCGCCAGTGCTCACGGCGCGAATCCGCCCCCCTGGGACCTCGTGTTGATGGACCTCGACATGCCCGGCATGAGCGGCATCGAATGCACCCGGCGGATCAAGGCATGTCTGCCATCGGTTCCGGTGGTCGTCCTCACTGTGTTCGAGGACCGCGCGAGCATCCTCGAAGCAATCTGCGCCGGTGCCGATGGCTACCTCCTCAAGCGAACCCCCGCCGACAACCTGCTGCTTCAGCTCCGCGCGGTACTCGCGGGCGGTTCGCCGCTTTCCGCTGCTGTCGCGAAGACGGTCCTCGACGTCGTTCGACACGTCAACCAATGGAACTCCGCGCGAAGCCTGAGCTCGGCCGAAGCGGTTCCACTCACCGAACGAGAGCGCCAGGTGCTCGGCTGTCTCGTCCGCGGCATGAGTTACAAGGCAGCCGCGCGGTCGCTCGACATCAGCATCGACACGGTCCGGTCGCACATCCGCGGCGTCTACGCGAAGCTCCAGGTGCACAGCGTCGCCGAGGCGGTGAGCCGCGCCCTGAGGGAGGGGCTCGTCTAGCCGCTCGCGCTCACGTCGCTCACGGCCGCCACGCGGGATCCACGTCGATAGCTACGTCATGGACGGCTCGTGTCCCGGAGTGATGCGACCGCCGTGTCGGTCGCCGGATGCGAAGTACGGGATCGCGAGCGTACCGAGCAATCGCACGATCATGTGATGGACGCGTCTTCGTGTGATGCGGAGTTTGGAGCATCGAGCTCTGGAGGGTTCATGCGACCATTCGGGATCATTACCGCGACCATGCGTCATTGCACGCGCGTCGCGGTAATCGCCCTGATCGCTCTGCCACCGACAACGGGCGTCGCTCAGGTCCGGCTTGCCCTGCGGCCGCCCCAGGGTGGCATGGGGCCGAGGCTCACGGTCCGGCCGGTGGCACACCCGGTACCGGTGCGGGCGGACGGCCGACTCCATCTGGTGTACGAGCTGCTCTTGGCGAGCTTCGATTCGCGCGAGCTGCGTATCGAGAAACTCGACGTGTTCGCCGACCGCCGCGAACGCCCGCTCGCCAGCTACGACTCGACGGGCCTCGCGCGAGTCTTCTTCCGCCCCGGCGACACGCTCGGCCTTCCGCACCCGCATCGGATCGTGGTAGGAACGCACGTAATCGCGTACCTGTGGATCACCCTCGATTCCGCGGCCACTGCGCCGACGTCACTTACGCACCGGTTCGCGATCACGGCGGTCGAAGGCGCGCGGGAGGACACCGCGACCCTCGAACCGGCGCCGCTCATTGTCAGCCGCGATGCGCCAACGGTCATCGGTCCACCACTGCGCGGGGGACCATGGTTCGGTAACAACGGGCCGTCGAATGACTCACGTCACCGCCGCGTGCTCATTCCGTATGGTGGTGAACTACAGCTCGGGCAACGGTTCGCGTTCGATTGGGTCAAGTTCCGCGGCGATGAGTCGGGGCTGCCCGATCCGGCGACGTACGGCTCCGAAGTGCTGGCGGTGGCAGACGCCCGGGTAGCCGAGGTCATCGATGGGATCCCCGAAAACTGGGCCCCGCCAGGACGGCCCACGTCACGCGACGCTCGCGCCGTCCCGATGACCCCCGCGACTGCTCGCGGGAACGTCGTCGTCCTTGAGCTCGCGCCAGGAAGGTTCGCGCACTTCGCCCACCTGCAGCCACGAAGCATTCGCGTCAGGCAGGGCGATCGAGTGCGGCGAGGACAAGTGCTGGGCCTGCTCGGCAACTCCGGCAATTCCACCGGACCGCACCTGCACTTCCAGGTCTCCGATTCACCGGGGGTGGCTGGGAACGGACTCCCGTTCGTCTTCGACTCCGTCGACGTGTTCGCCATCGTTCCACGCCGGCCCGATTGGCGCGAGCACGTCGTGAGGTTTCCGCCGGGACAGGGAGCTCGCCGCAACGAGATGCCCCTCCTGGGCTGGGCGATCAGGTTTCCCTAACGTGGGTCGAGCCGCAATGAAGTCGATGTTCGTCGCAACGGCGCTCGTGACACTGCCCGTACTCGGCCGTGCCCAGGTCGACGTGTCGCTGCAGCCGGCAGCGTTCGAGGACTACCGCACGCCGGTCGGGCGCATGGAGAACGGGACGCTGCGAATCACCCTCGACGCGGGCGTCGCGGCGTGGCAACCGTGGGGGCCTGGCGGCCCGACCATTCGCGCCAACGTGTTCGCGGCCGACGGCGCCGCCCCGCGGATTCCGGGACCGCTCATTCGCGTGACCGCCGGTACGCCCGTCCACATCACGCTACGGAATCGGTTGCCCGATTCGATCGTCGTCCGCGGGCTCCGCGACCGGAGCACCAGCCCACCCCCGAATCAGCGGCTTGGTGCCTTCACGCGAGGATTCGTCGAGGTCGCGCCGGGCGGCGTGACGGAAATTCGCTTCACGCCCACCTCGCCGGGTACGTACTTCTACTTCGGCCGCGTCTACCGCCCCATGCCTAACGGGGGACCGCAGCCCGTGTTCTCGGTGACTCGCGGCCCCTTCGAGGGTGTGATGGTCGTGGATCCGCCGGGCGCGACGCCCGATCCGAAGGAGCGAATCTTCCTCCTCGGACACTGGGCGGATCGCGAGTATCCCGGGTCCTGGCAACCCGGCGTGCGGTTCATGATCAACGGTCGGGCGTGGCCGCATACCGAGCGACTCGAGTACGCACAGCACGACACCGCACGCTGGCGCGTGATCAACGGCACGGGCATCGGCCACCCCATGCACCTGCACGGGTTTCACTTCCGCGTCGATGCTCGGGGGGATGCCTGGCGCGAGACCGTGTACCCGGCCGAAGAGCGAGCCCTGGCGGTTACGGAGCACCTGGCCCCGAACGAGTCGATGCGCATCACATGGGTGGCGACGGAGCCCGGCAACTGGCTGTTCCACTGCCATCTGATGCGTCACATGTCGTGGCTGCAGAACGCACCGCTCGACCGCGAGCCGCCAGTGCACAACCATACGGCCCAGGGCCCCGATCTCCTCGGTGGCATGGTGATGGGGATTACGGTGCGCCCACGCGCCGGCGCCACACCGGCGTCCGCGCCGCGGCGCCGACTCCCGCTCTACATCGGGATGCGCCGAGGCGTGTTCGGCACGGAACCAGGCTATGGCTTCGTCCTGCAGGAAGGGGCACGTCCACCGGCACCCGATTCGATTCGCTTTCCCGGCAGTCCCATCGTGCTCACGCGCGGCGAGCGGAGCGAGATCGTTGTGTACAACCGCGCGGACGTGCCGGTCGGCGTGCACTGGCATGGGCTCGAGCTGGAGAGCCGAGGCGACGGGGTGCCGGGGTGGAGCGGACGGCCGGGTGCGACGACGCCAGCGGTGTCTCCGGGCGATTCACTCATCGTGCACATCACGCCTCCGCGGGCCGGCACGTTCATGTACCACGTACACAGCGAGCCGGGCCACCAGCTCGCGCAGGGACTGTACGGCGCATTCCTGGTCATGGAGCCTGGCCAGCGCTGGAACCCCGACACCGATCGCCTTTTCCTCCTCGGATCGTTAGGCGCGACGCTCGACGCACCACCGGCGGTCAACGGCGCGGTGAAGCCGGAGCCGATCGACATGCGCGCGGGGGCGACGTACCGGCTGCGCTTCATGCACCTGAGCCCGGATGACCGGAAGCAGGTGCGACTCGTGTCGGGCGATCAACCGGTCGCCTGGCGCGCACTCGCGAAGGATGGCGCCGACCTGCCATCGACGCTGGCTCGCGTCCAGCCAGCCGACTTCGCGATCGACGTCGGCGAGACGTACGACTTCGCGTGGACCCCTGAGCGCTCCGGCGACTTCACGCTCCGCATCACGACCACCTTCCAAGCCAACCCGCCCGGCTTCGCGCGCGCGGCTCCGCCGCCGCACGAGATGGAGATCGCGATTCGGGTGCGTTGAGCGAGGCACTATGCGTACACGAGAGACCATTACCGCAACGTGGATCTTCGCGTCGGTCGCGCTGAGCAGCGGTGCCGATGCTCAGGGCACCGCCCAGCAACCGGCGGGGCAACCGAACGTCGTGCTCATCATCATGGATGACCTGGGCTACGGAGACCTGGGCAGTTACGGGGCGCGCGACGTTCGCACACCGAACATCGATCGGCTCGCGCGTCAGGGGGTGCGGCTCACGGACGCGTACGCGAACGGACAGGTCTGCAGCCCCACGCGCGCAGCGCTCATCAGTGGCCGCTACCCGCAGCGATACGGCATCGAGACCGCGCTTCCCGGCCCGACACGGGACACGACACTCGGCCTCCCCGTCACGGGGACCTCGCTTCCCGCGCTGCTCAAGACGAGCGGATATGCGACGGGTCTGGTCGGCAAATGGCACCTCGGAACGAGACGGGAGTTCAGCCCCCACGCCCACGGCTTCGATGAATTCTTCGGCTTTCTGGGAGGGGGCCACAACTATTACCTCGGATTCGTATTCGACGATACGACGCGCGTCCCGCTCAGCAGCTATTTGACGGATGAGATCACGACGCGTGCGCTGGGCTTCATCGATCGTCACGCCACGGGTCCATTCTTTCTCGAGGTCGCGTACAACGCGGTCCATTGGCCCTTCCAGCCGCCCGACCGCCCGCCGACCGAGGCGGAGCGACGGACACCACGCCTCAGACGCCAGTACCCTGGCGACTCGGTCCCGGCCACGCGACAGGATTACGTGCGGATGCTCGAGCGCGCGGACGAAGGGGTCGGGAAGATCCTGGCCGCGCTCGAGCAGCGCGGCCTCGCGCGCAACACGCTGGTGATCTTCACGAACGACAACGGCGGGGAGTGGCTTTCGAGCAACGCGCCGTTCTTCCATCGCAAGGGGACGCTCTGGGAGGGCGGGATCCGCGTTCCGCTCATCCTCCGCTGGCCCGGAGTCCTCCCCGCCGGAAAGACCTCGCCGCAGGTCGCCGCCACGATGGACCTCACCGCGACGATCCTCGCCGCGACTGGCACGAAAGCGCCCGACAGTCATCGACCCGATGGCGTGAACATTCCGCCAGTGTTGCGAGGAGACGCGCCGGTGCTGGAGCGACGGGTGTTCTGGCGAATCGACCAGCCGAACCGGCATCAGCGGGCGGTGCGGTCCGGGCGCTGGAAGCTCGTCACCGACGGGGGCCACACCTTTCTGTTCGACCTCGAAAACGACCCCGGCGAGCGGAATGACCTCGTTAGGCGTCACCCGGACCGGGTCGCGTCGCTCATCCGGCTGTACACGGAGTGGGAGAAGGACGTCGACCGGGAAGGCCGCTCTCGCTGACGCAACCGGTCTCCCGCCGGGATTCGAGAGGTGACAGTATGGGAAGAAGACGCGCTCGATCGATCCGCCGATGCGTTCAGCTTTTCGCCGCGGTCGGCTTCTGGCCGACGCTCGGTGGAGTCGAATTCGCCCAACCGACCTCGCGCACCACCCAGCGCTGGGTCACGCCGCCGGTCACCGCGCCGCGTTTGCAGCAGCGCACCTTCGAGAGCGCGGCAGCCGGCACGTCCTGGTTCGGGGCGGAACAGTCTACGACGGATCCGGCCGGCCGGGCCGCGTGACCGACGTCGGCAATGAGCTCACCGCTGCGCGCGTCCTCGCGTACATGGACATGGCGGTCATGAATGCTGGCGTCGCGTGCTGGCATGCGAAGTTCGCGTACTGGCTCCTCCGGCCATCACGGGCCGACCCGGGAATCTCGCTGGCCGTAGGGCTGCCGAATTTTCCGGCGTACACGTCTGGGCACTCGGCATTCTCGGCGCGGCTTCGACGGTGCTCGGCTGCAGCGGGAGGCCCTCGAGGCGATGGCGGAGGAGGCCGCGATGTCGCGCGTCTTTGGCGGGATTCATTACCGCTTCGACAGCGACATTGGCTTGCGGCAGGGACGTGCGATCGGCGAGCTCGCGATCCGCGCGGCCGAGCGCCGGGCGCGGAGGCGAGGTTCCGGTCGATCGTCACCGGCTTGCGGGCATGGGCGCCTCGTCAATCCGGGTCGCCGGCGTCGTCCGACGTTCAGGACACCTAACGCGTCATTCCACTGAGAACGACCGTAGGTGGATCAGGTTGAAGGACGATCGCCGATCGATCGCATCGCGAATCGCGATGATCTCGTCCATAGCACGAGCGGCGCCACCCGCTCGAGTTTCTCCGCGGGACTCATCCGGCGGTAGCCGTCGATCACCACGCGTTCACCATCGCTCGACGTGTCCGAGGGGCCGATCATGAGCGGAAGCGACGCGAGGCCCATTTAGCTGGCTACCTCGCCGTGCAGCGTGATGGCGACTGTCGCACGTGACGGTGCCCGCCGCCACCCGTCCTTGATTCGCAGGTGCGCGCCCCGACGAATGCGCCACCCGATTCACGACGTCCGGAGATTCCCCGATGATTTCGCTACCCGGTTTCAAGAAGCCGCAGGTGCCGAACGGCAATGGCCAGCACGTAAGTGGGTCTGCGAGGTCGGGCTCGGGGGAAACCGACGCGTCACGTCACGCCGCCGCGGCGCTCGAGGCGCTGGTGGAGCGCGCCGAACGCGCCGCCGACGCCCTCAAGTCGTTCGAGGCGACCACCGATCGCGGCGAGCAGTTCGCGGCAATGGAGAAGCGGATCGCCGAGCTCGAGGGCCAACTCGCCGAGGCAGAAGCGGCTTCCGAGGAGTTGAGCTCGATTCGGGCACGCTCGGTGGAGCAGGCGGCGGCACAGGAGCGGGCCGGGGCCGAGATTGCCGCCGCGAGCGCGGAGGCCGCTCGGATCACCGCTTCGATCGCTGACCTGGCGGGCATGATCCAGGGTGTTCTCGAGCTCAGGGACCACATCGGCCGCGTCGACGAGTTGAATGCGAAGTTCGCGTCGATGAACAACGATACCGGCGGTTTGCGCTCCCAGGTCCGCGACCTGACCGAAAACATCGCGCGACTGCGCACGGTGCACGACGACGTCGTACGGGCGCACAAGCACGCCACGATACGACTCGACGGCATCGATCAGCGCCATCAAACCACGGCGAACAAGATGGATGGGCTCGAGCGACGTGCGAAGGCGGCCGACGAAGCACTCGACTCGCTGCTCCGCCTCGCGAGTGGCATACCGGACGTACAGCACCAACTCGGTGTGCTCAAGGCCACCGCTGACCAGGTCTTCCAGAAGTCGGCCGCGCTCGAGACGCAGCGCGAGATGGTGGAGCGCGTACTCGGCCAGGCGTCGCAGGTCGCCTCGCTGAACGCTCAGATGACGGCGGCGTTCCGCGGACAGGAGGATCAGGCCCGCACGCTCGCCACGATCGAGAGCAAGCTGGCCGACGTGCAGGCGCTCCACGCCACAGTCCTCGCCCGCAGCGCCGAGATCTCCAGCCAGCAGCAGAAGCTCGACGAGGCAGAGCGCGATGCTGCCCGTGAGCTGGCGACCCTGCGGGAGGAAATTCGCGCCAGCACGGAACGCTTCGAGCTCGAGAACCGAAGCCTCGACGCCACCGGTGAGCGCATCGCCGAGCTGCGCAGCATCCTTGGCGAGTGCGAGAGCCGCGTCGCGGCGCTCGACACTACCGTTCAGGTCGTGTCCGAGACCGAGACCCGGTCGCAGACGCTGGTGTCGCAGGTGACCCACCTCACCGAGGACATCAACCGCATCAGCGCGCAGGCCGAACGGCTGCGTGCGGTGCGCGACGACGTTGGAGAGCTCGACGGCAGGTTGCGCGGGCTCCTCGAGCGGACCGAACGCGTGGAGCGCATGCGACCGACGATCGACGAAGTCGCGCGCGACCTCGCCACGCTGAACGGCGCGGGCGAGACGGTGCGCGACGCGTTAGAGCAGGTTCGCATGGCCGTGACGGAAATGGCGCGACTGCGCGAGGTCAACGCGGAGACGAGCGCGTGGCTCAGCGAGGCCGACGAGCGAGTGCGATCATTGCGGGGCCGCGTCGACGAGCTGGAGCGCTCGCGTCCGTCCGTCGACGCATTGGGCCGTGACGTCGAGCGCGTGAACGCTTCGATCGTGGCGATCGACAACCGCGCGTCCTCGCTCGAAGACCTGCAGAACCGCCTCGCGACCATGGAGAGCACGGTCGCGCAGCTCGACGAGCGTAGCGCCAGCATCCGGTCGAGGATGGACGCCGCGGAGACACGGTTCGTGGACCTCGCGCGCCAGGCCGGAGAGGCGGAGCGCGTCACCACGACGATCGCGGGGGTTACCACCGCGGTCGACGGAGTGGAGCGCCGCATGGGGACGATCGGTGTGTCCGTCGATTCGCTCGAGGAGCGCGCACAACGACTGGATGTGCTGGGCGAACGGATGCGGGTGCTCGGGCAGGAGATCGAGCAGCGCCAGGGCGCGCTCGAGAAGGCGGCGGAGCACCTCGCGCGCGCATCGGCCGAACGTCGCGAAGCGGCCGACACGGCACGGCAGCTGGAGGAGCTCACCCGGGACATGTCGACGCACCTCGGCAACGCCGAATCGCGCTCGGAGCGCCTCGCGGAGATCGCACACCAGCTCGAGGAGCGCGCCGCGTCGCTGAACGACGTCGATCGGCGCATGACGCATCTGGAGGAGCTGCTGCGGCGGTGCGAGGCGGCGCAGGCCTCGGCGTCTCAGGCCCTGGAGCAGATCGTGGGACGGCAGGCGACCGTCGATGCCGTCGAGGCGCAGGTCAAGCGCGTGTTCGGGGTTGCCGAGCGTACGGCGAAGGACGTACGTGACATCGAGTCGGCACGCCGTGACATCGAGAGCGCCCGCGCCTTGCTCGATGACATGCAGGAACGCCTGAAGAGCACGACCGAAGGGATGAACGACTTCATCGAGCGGAAGCGACAGATCGAGCAGCTCGAGCAGCGGCTCGCCCGCGCCGAAGCGCTCACACGGGACGTGCGGTCGACCGTGGAGCTGCTCTCCGCGCAGCGTTCCGTGATCGATCAGGTGCTGGAGCGCTCGGGGTCACTGTCGGTGCAGGCGAAGCAGGCCGAGGGACTGATCGACGCACTCCGCGCTCAGTGCATGATGGCGACGACGCTGCACGAATCGATTC